>DATNQN010000061.1 GCA_036703985.1 Leptolyngbyaceae cyanobacterium | reverse complement strand
CGAAAATCATTCTTCCTTTGTTTGCCTGACTTTGGTAGATCTCAATCCTGAACAAATTATTTTCTCTCGTCACAATGAATTAGCCCTCCCCTTACTAAGGGGAGGGTTGGGAGGGGTCTAGTTTGCTATATATATGTGGATAGATGCGATCGCATTTTTAGTTCGGTAGCTGATTACCCTAAAAATATGATGTGGATAAAGTAGCGTTCGCTATTCTGTAGAACCATTATTACGCGATGCTACCCAGTAAATTTTGCCAAAAAATATGGCGTCGTCGTACTAGTGAGTGCGTTTGGTTGGCGATCGCAATTTCTCTATGTAAATCTCCCTGATTTTTTCCTTGAATTTCTCGACTGAAACTTGATATTCCTTTAGTTAATAGCGCTAATTACAGTACTCGTACCTAATAAATTAAGTTGAGAATACGGAACCAAATGTTCAGTATAAATTCGCAGTTAAAGAACGGCCAAAACTCTTAGTATAGTCATATAGCAGCTTTTAAAGGGAGATAGACATCAAGCTGCTTTGCAAACAGTTTGTAATTGCAGTGTAAGTTTAGAAAACTAACTATACATTCCACCAATAAAATCAGGCTCTTCCATTAGGGTAGCCGAACAACTGGTAAGTTAGTCTTCAACATGGATGAAAGTTCTGTTGATGTGAACATCAGCAGCTAGTCCGATTTTGGCTGATTAAAGTTACCGAGTTAGTTTATTGAGATAAGTACGGGGTATAAAAAGTAGCGATTTTATCAAAAAGCTGACTTTAAGTGGAAATCTTTCATCCATATTTAATTAGTTGCGTGCGAAATCTTTCTTAGTGTTGTATAGTCTGAAGTTGAAATTAAGAGGTCATGGAAATGGGCTATTACGATTTTGACGATCATTTCTGGTCACCGCAAGAAGTCTGCGCTAAACTACCGCCAAAAAATAATCAAAAAGTAGGTTGGGGAATCAGCAAGGTATTCGGAATTTCCATTGGTAGATTCTCAGGCAAATACGAATCAGCAAAACTAGACGATCGTTTCCGTAAAGGTGATAATTCGCAAAATTTAAAATCTGTCTAAAGGTGAATACTCAAAAAAAGCGATCGCTCCATTATCTTCAAAGGCGATCGCCGTATACAGAAAAATAAGAGTTCGATTCAATGAACGACTAAGCTGGCAATCATCGAGATCAAGCGATCCGGTTCGACTGGCTTCGAGATGTGCATCTGAAATCCAGCAGCCAGAGCTTGCTGTTGATTCATTTCTCCGGCAAACGCACTCAGCGCGATCGCGGGAATTTTTCCGCCCCGTTCCGGTGGGAGAGTTCTCACTTGACGGATCAGCATATAGCCGTCCATTTCCGGCATCCCGATATCGCTCAGCAACAGATGCGGTTGATACTGGGTTAATTTGGTTAATGCTTCAGTCGCCGAAGACGCTGTTGAGACGCCAGCGCCGGCTTGCTCCAAAACAAAAGCAACGAACTCGCGAGTATCGCGATCGTCATCAACCACGAGAATCCGAACGCCGTTAAGGTTGAGCGCGGATTCTAACAGTTGAATCTCTTCATTAGCATCAGATCGCGCGGGTATCAACGGTAACCTGACCGTAAAAGTCGCCCCCAAACCTTCCCCCGCACTCTCGGCGCGAACGGTACCGCCATGCAGTTCGACCAAGTGACGCACGATCGCCAGTCCCAGCCCCAAACCCCCATACTGGCGGGTAGTTGCACTATCAGCTTGACGGAAATATTCAAATACGTGGGGTAAAAAATCGGGATGAATCCCTTTCCCGGTGTCGGTGACGGTGATTTGAGCGTATGTAGTGATTTGTGCTGGCCCATCTTTTCCCGATGAAAAACGATCGGCAACCGATGAGAGCGTAATTTCTACTCGACCACCGGGCGGCGTAAATTTCACCCCATTGGAAAGGAGGTTCCACACGACCTGCTGGAGGCGATTCGAGTCGCCTAGCACCTGACCGACTTGAGGATCGATGGCGGTCTTGATTTCAATAGATTTAGCTTCTGCGGCTAAACGCACGGTTTCGATCGCAGCTTGTATGGTGGCGCTCAGATTGACCGGTATCGTATTGAGGCTGAGTTTGCCCCGCAAAATCCGGGATACGTCCAGCAAGTCTTCGATCAGTTCGGATTGCAGTTTGGCGTTGCGTTCGATCGTCTCCAAAGCTTGGGCGGTTTTTGCTTCGTTCAGCTTCTGGGTACGCAGCAACCGCGACCAACCGAGAATCGGGTTGAGGGGCGATCGCAATTCGTGAGAAAGCACGGCCAAAAATTCATCTTTAATTCGATTAGCGGATTCTGCTTGGGCGCGGGCTGTTTGCTCCCGGATCAGTTGCAATCGCCCTTCTTCTGCCAGTTTGCGATCGGTAATATCCAGCACGATCCCGGTCATGCGAATCGGCTGACCGGTTTCGTTAAAAAGAGGACGACCTCTGGCCGCAATATAGTGAATCGTCCCATCGGGGAACACTACCCGATATTCCAGATTATGCTCTACCCCATCTGCCAGGGTTTGGCTGAGATTTTGGGTAAAATACTCGCGATCGTCCGGGTGAATGCAATTTCTCACCCCTTCTAACGTACACTCAAATGTTGCGCGGCTGACTCCAAACAATTGATACACTTGGTCGTCCCATTCCACGCGGTTATTTACGATGTCCCAACTCCAAACGCCGATTTTTCCGGACTGCAATGCCAGATTGAGTTGTTCTCGGCTTTCGGCTAATTCTTGATACAGTCGAGCATTTTCGATGGAAATGGCAATTTGGGCAGACAAGATTTCCAACGCGGAAAGCTGTGTTTGCGTAAAAGCTCCCGTTGCTAAATTATTTTCCAAATACAAAATACCGATCGGTTTAGATTGGCGGGCGATCGGCAAACACAAAATGGATTTGGGCGAATTGCGAATGATATATGGGTCTTGTGCAAATAAATCGGATGTCTTGGCATTTTCTAAAATGACGAATTTTTGCGTTCTTTGCACGTAATTAAGAATAGATTGAGGAAGAAACCGTGAAGTTTCGGCATCGCCCATGAATTGATGAATGCTGAGTTGATTGTTGGTTTGGTTGGCTCTGGCTTCTACTTCGATCCCTAAGCGATCGTTACGAAATAGCAACACGTAGCCAACCTCGGCTCCCGCTTGCTCGATCGCGATTTGCATCAAGGTTTTCAACAAATCGCACAACACGATCTCGCTCGAAATGGTTTGCGATGCCTTAATCACCGATAAAATATCAAGCTGTACGCCACTGCTGACGAAAGTAGCGCTAGAAGAAGCCGCAGAGTCTTTCGGAGAAATCGGTTTGTGCCGAGGTAGCACGGATGAATAGTTCTCTTCGAGATGTCGCGCTTTGCCGCTCGCTCCCCAGCGTAAATAAGCATTTCTGGCTTCTTGTAAATAGGTTTTGGCGATCGCTTCAAAGTCGCGATACAGGTAAAATTTGGCGGCCAATTCGGATGCTAACGCTTCATACTGCACGAATTCATGTTCGCGGGCAGATTTAATCGCCCTTTCGTACAATCGCATCGCTTCTAAATCCCGTCCTTCAATGCGAGCAATTTCCGCTTCTACTAATAATGCCTTATGTAAAAAGTTGGCAGGACAATAGTCTGCCCAATACTGGAGTTGCTGATGGTGATGTTGCAAATCTGCGAGAAATTCAGTCTGAACTTCTGTCGATTCCGCTCCGTACAATGCAGCCAAAACCAGGGAGCGATGCAGTAAATAATTAGCTTCGATCGGCAGCGATCGCACGGCACCCAAAACCTCGCACGCCTCTCGCGCCGCTTGCAGTGCTTCTTGATACTGCTCGTAAGTGAAAAAAACAATCAGCTTGATGATGTGATAAAAAACAATGCCGCTAGCAAATTCTGTTTCCTTGAGAATTGTCAGAGCTTTTTTCTCATCAAATTCGTCATCGTCGAGCGTATGATAACGATCGGTTTTTCCTTGCAAATTCAAGATGAATTGCTGCTGCAAGCGGATGGTTTGGTAGGCTGCTTCGTGCTTGGATTGTTGGGCAAAGGCAAGATATTTTTGAATGGCACGCTCGGCATCGGTGAGGGGAATAATTGCTTCGATCATCTGCCAAGCACCTTGGAAGCCATTATAGTTTGCCATCGTGATATCGCCTGCTTCCACGCAACCGAGAAATCCCTGTTCTAAAAATGGCAAATCCGTGGCTAAGTGATTGCACCAAACATTAATGTGACTGCCATGAATGTGCAGAACCGTGCCTTTATATTTAGGGTCGTTCAACTTTTGATTTAACCGAATTGTCATCTCGGAAAAGGCATAACCCGTGGGAATATCTCGGAACATCGATACTAACAGCATGGAATACATACTGTAGGCAAAGCACGATTCTTCGGTATTACCAAATTTCAACGAGTAGTTGAGCGCTTTGAGTACGACGAGGGGAAAAAGATCGGGTTTGCTGAGATAAGCGGGTGGCCCCATCGAGGTGAGAAGACTGATAATAGTTTTCAGAGTGGCATCTCGCACGATCGGAGCATCGATCAAATCGGCAATTTGCCGATCGCCTAAATTCGCGATCGCTTGTTGCTTTTCCCGTTCGATTGCCTCTTGCACTCCTTCACCTGAATCGGGAAACGCGATCTCAAATAGTTTGAGGGCAGTCAATCCAATATTAAATGCTTCATCAAATCGTCCTGCTACTTGATAGAGCCTGATTTGAAGCATATAAATTGTCGAGCGTTCCAAATTCGTGCCAGCTTTGCTAATAAGCAATTGAAATAAATTTTCTGCCCGTTCTAAATTTCCCGTTAAATATTCGCATTCTGCTAATTCTGTATAAAGATCGAAAACTCGATCGCGGCCTGATTGCCAAGCATCAGATGTTAACAAATGACTGGCTATATCAAAAAAATTGGCCGCTGGCAGATAAGCAGTCGATGCTTTTGCCCGTTTACCAGCTAATATATTTAATTGGATTAATCGATCTTTTTCAGCTTGTTCTGTAATATTTTTTTTACCTAAATTTAGATGATTTACTATATCAAATAGTTGTTCTTCTAGTTGCGCTGAATTTAAGTTTTTGAGCAGCAATCGCCCAATTTGCAGGTGAACGTTTTGTTTTTGGGCATCGGGAATCAGTGCATAAGCTGCCTGTTGGATGCGATCGTGAACGAACGAGTAATGCTTTTGCGTCGCTGGGGTTCGCTCCGTGACGATAATTAAACCTCGCAAAACCGCTTCTTGCAGAGCTTTAGCGATCGCGCCAGCAGATCTTTGGGCAACGATCGCCAAAATCTCTAAACCAAATTGATTGCCGACACAGGAAGCAAGTTTGAGGAATTCCTGAGTTTCTGAAGATAGTTTTTGCATCCGTCCGATCGTCAGATTTACCACGTTATCGGTAAACCCTTTTGCTTCGATCCGCTCGATATCCCACTGCCAAATTTTTTCAGATTGGTTAAAGGTTATTAAGTTTTCCTGACGCAATGTTTTGAGAAATTCATTCACAAAAAAGGGATTGCCGTTGGTTTTATGCAAAACCAATCTGGCTAGTGGTTCCGCTCGTTCTAAAGAACAATGCAACGTTTCGGCAATCAATTGATTGACGCAAACGAGATCGAGGGGCAACAACACGATTTCAGTTGGTTGTATTCCCTGTTGGCGGATTTTTTCGATCGTCAAACTGAATGGATGGGAAACATCAACTTCATTGTTTCGATAAGCAAGTAGAAAACAAATAAACTGAAGGTTTGAACCGGTCGCGATCGTTTGAATCAAACTCAAAGTAGCGCGATCCGCCCACTGCATATCGTCCAGAAAGATGGCTAAGGGGCGATCGCGTTGAGCAAAGACGCCGATAAACTTTTGAAAGACCAAATTGAAGCGATTCTGGGATTCCGTGGCACCTAAGATGGGAATGGAGGGTTGTTCGCCAATAATCAGGGCTACCTCTGGAATCACATCCGTAATCAGCTTGCCATTGTTACCGACAGCCGAGCGAATGCGATCGCGCCAAACTGCTAACTTTTCCTCCGATTCGGTCAAAAGTTGGCGTACCAATCCTTGAAATGCCTGAACGATCGTGCTGTAAGGAATATCGCGTTTGTATTGGTCGAACTTGCCAGAGATAAAGAACCCTCGCGTTTGCAAGATTGGTTTGTGCAATTCATTGACTAAGGAAGATTTGCCAACTCCAGAGTAGCCAGACACCAGCACTAATTCTGGTTTTCCTTCCGTTACCGTGCGAGCGAATACTGTTAGCAATTGAGCGATTTCCGGTTCGCGTCCGTACAATTTTTGAGGAATTTGGAAACGATCGCAGCTATCCTGTTGGGCAAGGGGAAATGATGGAATTTGCCCTGTCGTTTGCCATAACTGCAAGCAACGTTCCAGATCTGCTTGCAATCCGATCGCGCTTTGATATCGGTCTTCTGCTACCTTTGCTAAGAGTTTCACGATCAGATCGGATAGTAATTGCGGAATGGCTGGATTGATGGCAGCAGGTGCGATCGGTGTTTTGGCAATGTGGCAGTGAATCCACTCTAAAGGGTCGCTGCCCTGAAATGGCAATTGCCCGGTTAGCATTTCATAAAAGGTGACGCCTAAAGAATACAAATCGCTGCGCCGATCGATACCGCAATTCATTCGTCCGGTTTGTTCTGGGGATAAGTAAGGCAAGCTGCCTTCAATTCGGTTGGAATTACTAACAATTTGGCTTTCGTAAGGGAGAAAGGCAGCTAATCCGAAATCGCTAATTTTGACTTGGTTGGAGTTTAAATTAACGATGATATTTTGTGGTTTGATATCTTTATGAACGATGTGGTGTTGGTGAATTCGTGCCAGTGCATCCACAATTTGCAAGGCGATTTTGAGAAAAGCCGCAGGTTCGCGAAACCATTCCAAAAGTCGATCGAGCGATCGTCCGCCAAAGTCTTCCAAAATTAGATAGGGGATTCCCCGATCGAACTCTAAAGCCAAAGCCCGCACGGTAACCGGGAGGTTGAGTTGTTGCGCGATCGCGTATTCGTGCTTGAGTTGTTCGATATTGCCAACGCTACACTGCTCCGGACGCAACCCTTTAATCACTACGGGGTAAGCATCCTCAGTTCTCACAGCCCGGTAGATCAGCGATCTCGTTCCTTCTTGCAGTAGATCGATAATCGTAAAACCAGATAATGTCGGTAACACTTATAGTTGCTCCTCTACCGTAGTTATTATTAACGATAAAGTCCTCTTTTTGCTCTTCCAAAAGACTAATTAAGAATGCTCGAACTTTCGGGCGACCAATCGTGCGACGGTTTTCACCAATTGTTCTGCTTCGATCGGTTTAGCTAGATGAATTTGAAAACCGGCTTCTATAGCTCGGCGTCGATCGATATCTCCGGCATAGGCAGTCAGAGCAATGGCCGGCATTACTTGACCGGATGCCGATAAAGAGGCGCGGATTTGACGCATTAGGGCGTAACCATCCATTTCTGGCATCCCGATATCGCCGATCAAAACATCCGGCATTGATTCGGCGAGGCGTTGTAATGCTTCGGTGGCAGATGCCGTTACCGTAACCTTTGCTCCTTGTTGTTCCAGGATGAAACGAATCAAATCGCGCATATCAGCTTCATCATCCGCGATCAGGATGGAGATGCCCTTCAAATTTTTGATACCCCGAGTTGGCAATACTTCTGGCTCGGATGTCGCGATCGCGATCGTTAAAGGCAATTGAACCGTAAAGGTAGCGCCCATCCCCAGTCCGGGACTTTCTGCTTTCACCGTACCGCCGTGCAGTTCCACCAGATGGCGGACGATCGCCAACCCCAATCCCAATCCGCCAAACTGACGGGTCGTGCTGCTATCGGCTTGGCGAAAATATTCAAATACGTGGGGTAGGAAATCGGGACTGATGCCTTGTCCGGTATCGCTGACTTGGATTTGCGCGTAACTTCGAGAGTTTGGCGTGTTGAGTAGGGCTAACTCTTGGGGAGGCGCTGGAGGAAGTAGCCTTTTATCTAAAGAATTTTGAGTCGGATCTTCTAACTGAGAACCGATGACCGAGAATTGGCAGCTTTCTAAGCGCACTTCCACTCGACCACCGGGCGGTGTAAATTTTATGGCATTGGAAAGTAAATTCCATACGATCTGCTGTAGGCGATTGGCATCTCCACTGACCTGTCCGAGTTGAGAATTTAATACTGTTTGAATCTCAATGTTTTTTGCTTCTGCTGACAGACGCACCGTTTCCAGGGCGGCTTCGATCGTCGTTGATAATTTAACCGGACGGGCATCTAATTTCAGTTTTCCTTGCAGGATGCGGGAGACATCCAGCAGGTCTTCAATTAATTGAGCTTGCAGTTTGGCATTGCGTTCGATGGTTTCGAGAGCGCGATCGGTGGCTTTCGCGTCTAGCTTGTGAGTGCGTAAAAGCCTTGCCCAGCCTTGGATGGGATTGAGGGGCGTTCTTAATTCGTGAGACAGCACGGCCAGAAATTCGTCTTTTATTCGGTTTGCCGTTTCTGCCTGTTCTCGCGCCACTTGTTCTTGTTGCAGCAGGTGAATGCGTTGCTGTTCGAGTTGTTTCTGGTCTTCTATATCCGTCGCCGTGCCAAACCATTTGATCGGTTGACCGCGCTCGTTTTTTAACGGTATAGCTTGATGTAGATGCCAGCGATACGCACCATCCGATCGCCGCATTCTGGCTTCTGCTTGATAATAAGTGCCGTTTCGTCGCGCGATCGTCCAATTTTCACCCCAGATGGCCAGATCGTCGGGATGAACGACGGCTGGCCAGCCTTCCGTTCGCGCTTGTGCCAAGGTGAGTCCGGTGAAGGTAGACCAGCGTTGGTTAACATCGATCGGTAATCCTTCTGCATCGGCTGTCCAGACTAATTGAGGTATGGTCTCGACTAGATATCGATAGCGTTCTTCGCTCTGACGCAACGATTCTTCTGCCTGTTTGCGTTCTTGTTCGATGCGCTTGCGTTCGCTGATATCTGCAACGACGGATAAACAACTGATTCCTGCTAGGGTTTCATCTACCGGAGCCGACCACAATTCCACATCGAACAGAACGTTTCCTTTTTTTTGACGTTGGGTTTCTACGCCGACTAAACCTTGACATTGTATGGTGAGAGCTAAATTGTCGAGGAATTCGCTGCGTTTGTGTTCGGGAATGGCGGGGAGAAATTTGCCGATCGCTTCCTGCTGGCTCCAACCAAAAATCCTTTCAGCGGCAGGGTTCCAAATTCGCACCGTCCCATCGGCACGCAAACCCATAATTGCTAGGGGACAGGCTTGAACGATCGCTTGTAAGGTTTGATTGCTTTCGGCGAGAGCGGCTTCTGCTTGTTTGCGATCGGTAATGTCAACGTTGACGCCCATGAGCAGTTCTGGTTTACCATCCCGCCTCCGGGTAACTCGTCCTTTCGATAGCAACCAACGGATCGTTCCATCGTGTCGAATTACGCGGAATTCGTCCTGATAGTCGTCCCCTAGAGCCAAGGCAACTTCCACTCCTTTTAAGGCTCGCTCTCGATCGTCCGGGTGAATGAAATTGATGAAAAACTCCGGATTAAGAGCGATACTGTTTGGCTCAAGCCCCAACAGCGTCCAAATAGCATTTGACCAAGATATTTCGTTAGTGAACAAATTCCATTGCCAAGTGCCGATTTTGCCTGCTTGTTGGGCGAGTAGCAATTGCTGTTCGCTGCCGCGCAGTTCATCTTCTACTCGTTTGCGATCGCTAATGTCAGTGGTACTGCCAACGATGCGGAGCGGATTTCCCCGGGCATCCCGCGCTACCACTAAACCCCGATCCAGTACGTAAATATATTGATTGGATTGATTGCGGATTCGATATTCGGCTGTAAAGTAATCGTTTTTGGTCAATGCAGCCAATGCTCGAGCGAGCATTGGTTGTAAATCATCGGGATGAATGCGATCGCGCCACCACTGCGCCGTCGGTTCGATTTCTTCTAAGGAGTAGCCCAACAGTTTGGTCAATCCATCGGTTCTTTCAATTCGATCGATTTCCAGATGCCAATCGTAAATCACGCTGTTAACTGCCTTGGCTGCCAGTTGAAAGCGTTCGTTAGCTGCTCTTAAATGCTCTTCGCTCTCGCGCAGTGCGATTTCAGCTTGTTTGCGCTCTGTTACGTCAACCGACAGCCCGATCATCCGAATGCCCCTTCCGTTTTCGTCATGGTAAACTCGCCCCCGACTATTCAGCCAACGGATCGTCCCATCTGGCCCGATCGCCCGGTATTCCCGAACGTAGTTAGTTTCTCCGGCAATGGCTCGCTTTGCTGCCTGAATTACCCCCTGGCGATCGTCGGGATGAATGACGGCAAAAAAGTCTTCCCCAGACCCTTCTTGAATGCCCCAAACTTCCAACGCATTGGGCGTACAAACCACGCGATCGGTAATTAAATTCATATCCCAAGCCACCATTTCAGCCGAGGTAAGGCTGAGTTGCCAACGTTCTTCCGCCAGCTGTCGAGCCTTTCTTTCCTCGGTAAGTTGCTCGGTCAATTGCTCGATTTGTTGTCGGTACTGATGGTTAGACTGCTCCAGTTTTAGCAGGCGTTGGTGGAGCGCGTTTACCTCCTCAACAGAAGGATTCTTAGGGATGCTGGGGTCGTTCATTGCAGCAGGGAGTCTGGGGATAAAAGATCGCGTACCACTTCACTTAAACGCTGTCACTTTTAATTTTGGCAGGGGGCAGGGGGAAAGATAAATGACACGGTTAAAGTAAATTGGTAGTGCAAGTATTAAAAACAACGATCGTCGGGAAAATATGCTCTCAAATGCTCATTTAATCAAAATAGCCTTTCCAGGTGAAAGTCTTCATCAAAAAATGCCACGACATCTGATAATTTAGTTAAAATTTCAGGCTAAAAGCAGCTACGGCCAAACAAATCCATCCAACTAAAAAAGCCACTCCGCCTAAAGGAGTAATTGCTCCCAACCATTTGATACCAGTTAAACTGAGCGCATACAAACTGCCGGAAAAAATTACTACCCCAACTATAAAAGCAACTCCAGAAGCGATGAGAGTTGCAGAAAGTGGTTCCGTGCGAGTTAACAACAACGCTACCAATAATAATGCTAAAGCGTGGTACATTTGATAGCGAGCGCCCGTTTCAAAAATTTCGATCGCTCTTTCGGTTAATTTCTCTTTCAAAGCATGGGAAGCAAAAGCACCACCCGCTACGGATAAACCGCCTAAAATAGCCGCGACCAGCCAAAAAATCCGAATCATTAATTTATCTCTAAGAAATTGTTTATCAAAATAATTTTAAATGGGTAGAGTGCGATCTTTACCAGCGTAACGCACGATTAACAAGAGCTTCTTTGGGATAGAAAACCGGTTTATTGAAGAAACTGGGTTTTTGTTACCAGTATGCTTAACTCATTCACTTAGCAAGCGCTGTAAGTAGGATAGCAGGAATAAACGCATATGGGCAGGACGGGTTTTGCAAGAGAGTAAAACGGTTGTATATCAAGCACTCTAACTAAACCCGCCCCTATAAATATACCTTGGTTTTTTCAAACCTACCTACTTAACGGCAGGCGGGCAGCTTGGATTAATCTGCGAATCAATTCTGTTTTGATAATTATAGTAGGGGTGGAAATTAAGCTCGTTAATTGCTCGTGCTTAACCAAACAGACGATTTAATGTTAAATATGAAAACGATAAATAATATCGCCATTTTCCGTGACATCGAAAGCAGCTTGAAACTCTTTGGCTTTTTCATCTAAATATGCTTTTGCTTGCTTTCCCGGTAATTGTGTTTCCATCGCAAATCGCAATACAGTGATTTGACCGTTGGTTTCTTTGACTAATTTATAGAAATTGGTATTTAAGCGATCGTACTTTTCTTGTTTTCCTTGTCGATGCAGTCCCCGCGCCAACCAAGCGCCCCAAGTCACCATCGGCAAACCTAAAACTAAACCGCCTAACGCCGCATCTCTATCTTCTTGTTTGTCTTCCCAAGACGCATTCGGGTTGGGAAATCCCCAAACGATGACTGGAATCGATAAAAAAATGCCACCGATGGAAAGCAGTAAACCCGCCGACACTTTTTTGACAATTTTCATAGTTTCCAGCCATCGTACACTACTACTAGTGCAATTTTAACTAGCTTTGCGAGTAGCTTCCAGTAAGCGAGAAAAGTAAAAGCGAGTCCGGATCATGTCGTTTCGTTGCACTGAAAAACCGTTGTTTTCCAGAATTTTTACGATATCCGCTTCTCGATGTAGGTAAGCGCGAGTGGTTTTGCTAGCGCCAGGAAAAAGAGTACCGATTTTTTTGAGCAAACTCAAACACAAAGTTTTCGGTGCAAAGCTGAGAATTAAACGAGATTCTGCCATCGAACTGAGATGGGAAATCATTTCGGCTGCTTTATCTTGGGGATAGTGGATCAGCACGTCCAAGCAAATGACGGTGTGGTATTTACCGCTTAGTGTCTCTAAGTCTTGTACTGCAAAGGTGATGTTGTTGGGATTGCCCAAAACTTCCAAAGCTCGATCTTTGGCTTCGCCGACCATTTTCTCGGAAATATCGCTGGCATTGACGATCGCGCCGGCTTGCGCTAAAGGTATGCTGAGGCTACCAACACCGCAACCAGCATCGCAAATCGATAAACCTGCTAAATTGTCATCGGCTTTCAACCAACCGAGAACTGCGTCTACTGTCTGCTGGTGTCCGGTACGGATATCCAACTGAACTTTATTGACTTCTCCATCTCCATAAATGCGCCGCCAACGGTCAAAACCAGTAGAGTTGAAATAATCTTGAACAATGCTTTTATCATCTAGTGCGTTCATGAGGGTGCCTGCGCTGTTAGTTCCAAAGGTTAAACTTACCATTAGTCATGATTGGTAGAATACCGTTACCAATTTTTTTGGTTATCGCTTGCTTCCTATGTTTTGCCGTACCTGTGAAAGCTCAAAAATTACGAGTTGGGGCGGCTGGTTCGGCTCCTTTTATCATTAAAGATGAGTCTGATCTCAAGGGAATCGGTATTGATGTTTGGCAGCAAATGGCAGTCTCGCAAGGTTGGCAATACGATATCGTTCCTCAAGAGAATATTTCTAGCAGTCTCAAAGGTATAGTCGATGGCCAACTAGATGTGGCGATTGGGCCAATCAGTATTACTTCCGAACGATTGCAAAAAGTGGCTTTCACCCAACCTTTTTACCAAGCGGAAATCGGGTTGTTGATTTCTAGCGATCGCCCTACTCTATGGAGTAGGTTAAGCCCGTTTTTTGGCATCGCGTTTATTTCTTCTGTGGGTGTATTGAGTTTTGCCTTGTTTGTAGTGGGTAATCTCCTGTGGTTGGCAGAACGCCACCACAATAGCGAACATTTTCCCAAACAATACCTCAAAGGTGTGGGTAATGGAATGTGGTTTGCGATCGTTACCTTAACTACTGTCGGTTATGGCGATCGAGCACCGATTACCATACCGGGACGAATGATTGCGGCGATGTGGATGGTGGTGACGATGGTAACTGCTTCTTCTCTGACGGCGGGTTTGGCAACGGCATTGACGCTTTCTTTATCTAATCAAAGAAGCGAACGCTTTAACCGCCCGGAAGATTTGCAGGCTAGCCGTATCGCAGTGGTGTCGGATACTACAGGAGTTAAATGGGCGGGTTATTATGGGGCGCGATTGAATCGGACAAACAATCTCGCGGATGCGATCGCGCTTTTGCGATCGGGTAAAGTCGATGGTGTAGTGTTTGATAGTCCCGCACTCAAATACTATTTATATCAAAATCCGCAAGAACCTTTCCGAGTAGCTGAATTCCCCCTGGCTACCGAGAACTACGGATTTGTCGTCCCCCTCAACAGTCCTCTGTTGCAAAAATTAAACGTGATGTTACTGCAAATGCAAGAGACGGGAAGACTAAATGCGATCGAAAAAAATTGGCTGAATTGAAACAAGGCAAGGGGGAAGAGGCAGGGGGCAAGAGGATTTTAGCTAAATTTATTTCTCATTACTACTTATTTCGATTTATTTGCTTAGTTTGCACCTTTTTACTTATCACTTTCCCCTTTCTTTCTCCCTTTCCCTTTTCTTTTCCCTTTTTACCCTAGCCCCTTAGATACACAACAGCTTATGACTGCTGATAAATTTACAATTCGACCGATGACGCTTTCTGAATTAGAAATCGTCCTCAATTGGGCAGCATCAGAGGGGTGGAATCCCGGACTTAAAGATGCACCCGCTTTTTATGCTGCCGATCCTAGCGGATTTTTAATAGGTGAAATAGATGGAGAATTAATTAGTAGTATTTCGGCAGTTCGCTATGACGAAAATTTTGGTTTTCTCGGTCTTTATATTGTTAAACCAGAAAAACGCCGACAAGGTTTTGGTTTGCGAACTTGGTATGAAGGTTTGAAATTGTTAGGAGAACGTAATTTTGCCCTGGATGGCGTTTTAGCTCAAGTAGAAAATTACTGCAAATTTGGCTTTCAACCAGCTTATCGCCATCTTCGGTATGAAGGAGTGGGAATTGCCAGCCCACCGCCTGAAAATGTTGTTGCGATCGAACATATCCCGTTTGCCGATATTGTAAATTACGATCGCCAACACTTCCCCGCCCCTCGCGAAAACTTCCTCAAAGAATGGATTAGTCCTCCCACTCGTGCAGCTTATGCCTATATCAAAAACGGCAACTTGTGCGGTTATGGCGTAATTCGAGAATGCCGCACCGGATTTAAAATCGGCCCTTTATTTGCCGACGATGTGGAAATAGCTGAAAGTTTATTTAAATCTCTGAGTAGTTTAGGTTATGGTAAGCCAATATTTTTAGACACGCCAGATGCCAACCCAGCCGCAATTTCTCTGGCTGAAAAACATGGTATGAAGCCCGTGTTTGAATGCGTTAGGATGTACTCTCGCGGTATTCCTCACATCAACATTTCTCATGTTTTCGGAGTAACTACTTTAGAGTTAGGCTAATTAGCTCAAGTTGCTAGTGAAATTTCAGTAACCTTGCTCTTCCCTTAGCGTTACATTTATGCAGTGGCGAGCAACATAACTAGTGCTAATCTATATTTAAATGGGTGTTTCAGTTCGAGATATTAAGCGATCGTTCTGCTCTTAAACCTTTCAAAACTAACGCTAGAATTCAAGTAATTACTGTTGGGTCAGGTACGAGACCGATCGCTACTGGATAAAAAAAATTTTCCGAACTATAGTGATACTAATGTTACATAGAGGAAAAATAGATAAATTGATTGCCGAACTAAAATCGGTTAAGTTCTTAGGGGCGGGAAATGATTCTAGCAGAAATTGAAAAATTTTTAAGCCAAAAAATCGGCATTGATGCTCAGATCGTAGGTGAACGCCAAATAGCTAGAGCCGTAGAAATGCGCCGTGCTGCTTTATCTGCAAAGGATTGATATACTAACAAAGCAGGGTGTACCGGATAAATGGAATGGAGTTTGGGCTTTTTCTGAAAAGTGATTTCTGAGTTCGAGCATAAAGATTTGGAGGTAGGCAAGAAGATTTATTTTGCATTGATTAATTCTGGGTAAAAGCCGCCACTGATTGTAATTTTTAATTGGTTTGACTTTTGTCTTCTGCCTTATTTTAGACTGATTAAATGCTCGCACTGCTGAATTTTTATAGAATAACGTGATTGGACTTTCTAACTAAAGTAAGTTGACAGCACGAAGAGGTAAAGCTAATCTCAATATAGATTATCAAAACTATCAAATACAAATGCAAGACTCGACTTTCGCTATTTTTATTGCCTTTGGCTGTATCTGGATACTGATGGGTACTGTCGGGTTGATCGCACTGCTCAAAACGAACGGACAAGAGCTTCGTTTTGGGAAATGGGGGCTAATTGTAGCCATTCCGATTTTGATTCCCGTAATCCTGGCTCTTGTTTATCAAATCATCAGACCGTTTATTCTAGAGTATTTATTCTAGAATATTTTGGTAAACCTTTAGAATAGTTGCCAACATTAGTCTGATTATTATCGATATTTATTATTCCAGAAAAACCATTAAATTTTATGGGTTTAATGGTTGATAAATAACCGTTTCCAAGTTAATTTTTCTGCCTGATGATGTTCTGTTTGGTTCACCCGCCAACGCAATAAACCAGCAGCAGAATTACCCATGATTTCTGCCATACCAATTGCTGCTCTGGGCGCAATTGTTGCCATTGAAATTGCTTGTTCTATCCCGCATATTCCCCAGTTCACCAAATTTTGTACTCCTGTTAACAATGGCAGAGTTGTACCGGAAAGAGTGCCATCTAACAGTCGCGCCGTACCGTTTTTTACTTCAATTTGTCTAGTATCCCAAGGATAAATGCCATCTGGTAATCCTAAAGGTGCTAAAGCATCGCTGACGAGAAAAATTCCTTGCTGATAGTTGCTCGCTTTTAGTAAAATGTTCATCATCGCGATCGAGACGTGTTGACCGTCAGCAATTAAACCGCATTTGACATGAGAATCGATGATGGCTGCTCCTAATAATCCGGGTTCTCGATGATGTAAACTGGGCATGGCATTAAAAGCATGGGTTACCATCGATGCACCTAATTTAAAAGCTTGTCGTGCTTGATTATATGTGGCTTGGGAATGCCCTAAACTAACAGTTATTCCTAGTTCGCGTAGATAAGGAATTACGGTTTGAGTTTCATCTAATTCTGGTGCTAAGGTGATTACTTTAACGATACTTGCATAATCACCCAAAACTCTTTTTACGTTGTCGATGTTGAGGGGTAATAAATGTTCTGCTGGGTGTGCGCCTCGCTTTTCAAAGTTCAAAAATGGCCCTTCTAAATGCACTCCCAGGATTTTAGCGCTCGGTTCGTTTTGGGGCTGAGATGGAGTAAAATTTGCGATCGCATTTAAACTGCGATGAATATTGTCTACTGAAGTGGTCACCAAAGTAGGTAGAAAACCATCTACCCCTTGATTCCATAAAAATTGACTGATTTCCGATAATTGATGACTGTTATCGGGATTTAAATCGGGAAAAGCTAAACCCAGCGCCCCATTAATTTGCAAATCGACTCCACCCAAAGAAATCCAGTCTGCGGCGACATCTAAAACTCGTTTATCTGTTGATGGTGTTGCTTTTTCAGCTACACTCATGGGAATTACTTGGCGAACGATTCCATCCCCATCAATTGAGATTTGCTGCAAATCTTGGTATCCCGGCACTCTTGCGTTGATAATATCCACTGGAGTAACGATCGCTAAGGTTGTTGCTTCTGTCATCACTTTGAAAAATCTCACGTCTTAACTCTAAAATCGCATGACTCAAGCCTTAGTAGGTATTATCATGGGCAGTGATTCCGATTTGCCCACCATGCAAGCAGCGATCGCAGTTTGCGAAGAATTCAACGTACCTTGTGAAGTTGCGATCGTTTCCGCCCACCGCACCCCCGATCGGATGGTAGAGTATGCCAAAACCGCGCATCAAAGAGGCTTGAAAGTAATTATCGCAGGTGCGGGTGGTGCTGCCCACTTACCGGGAATGGTGGCGTCCCTCACCGCTTTACCGGTAATTGGCGTTCCGGTCGCCAGTCGTCACTTGCAAGGGTTAGACTCTCTTTATTCTATTGTGCAGATGCCTGCCGGAATACCCGTCGCCACCGTTGCGATCGGTAATGCCAAAAATGCTGGATTACTAGCAGTACAAATTTTAGCTACTCACCAACCAGAATTATTACAGCGAATTCAACTATATAGGGAAAGTTTGGCCCAATCCGTGCTAGATAAACAAGCACAACTAGACGAAAAAGGTTATCAGCAATATTTACAATCAATGCCTAAAAGCTAGGTGCTAGGGGTTAGGGTAACAAGGGCGTCAAATTAAGGTTTGGTGGAATTGAGAACTTCCCGACTGACGATCGCGATCGCTATTATCTCGACCTACTAAGACGCATCTAAATTTTAAAGTAATTGAAAAAAACATTTAACTTTTCTACCTATCCCCCTTTTTTCAATCTACCCATCGGTAGATTTTTTCATAGTTGGACTTAACAAATCTTTACTAACTTTTTTTAAAATATTCCGTTCGTCAACTTTCTGCGGTAAGATAAACAAACTGTATTGCAGTATACAGAATTACCATTTCTGACAATACAAAATCTTAAAGTTCGCGCACAAAGCAGATAGTTTTTAGCGATTCTGATAAGAGCCTGAATACCTAATCGATCGGTTGTACAGTGATGCAGTAACCTTGCTTTAAATGTATTGACTTACAGCTTTTTTGCGTGAACAATTCCAAATATTTGCTCTTGCGTGATTGGGGAATATTGAGTGATGAAAACTAAAGTAACACTCAGAAACAGAAAGTCAAGAAATAGAATCAGGCAAAATTTTTCTAGTTCCCAGGTAAAATTAACCGGGAGCAGCAAAATATTTAAGCAATTGAAAATTGCGATCGGACGCCTTACACCCTCATGGCAAGCTTGTCTTCCCTTAGCAGCCCTAATCGTGCTGGGATGGGGTTACGCAGCCGTTGCTCAGGATGCGGCTGCAACTGTGGCAGGGCCGACCACCGCCGAATTAAAAGTAGCTTTAGATACTTTATGGGTGGCGATCGCCGCATTCTTAGTATTCTTCATGAATGCTGGTTTCTGTATGTTAGAAACTGGCTTTTGCCGCGAGAAAAACGCCGTCAACGTTCTAGCCAAAAACCTCATCGTATTTGCCCTTTCTACAATTGCTTTTTGGGCGATCGGTTTTGGTTTGATGTTTAGCAATTCCGATCATGGATTAATTGGTAGTAGTGGCGGATTCTTCTTAACTGGACAAGACAACAGTCCGGCAATGGGAGATGCTTATCAAGGTATTTTTAGCTCTCTCAGTTGGGCTGGCGTTCCCCTTGCCGCTAAATTTTTGTTCCAGCTAGTATTTGCAGGTACAGCCGCTACGATCGTTTCCGGTGCAGTAGCAGAAAGAATTAAGTTTGTTGACTTCTTAATTTTCAGCTTATTACTCGTAGGTATCGCTTATCCAATCACCGGACACTGGATTTGGGGCGGTGGTTGGCTGGCAAAAGCAGGTTTTTACGATTTTGCTGGTTCTACCGTAGTTCACTCAGTTGGTGGTTGGGCTGCATTAATGGGCGCTGCCTTCTTAGGGCCACGTCTTGGTAAATATCAAGATGGACAAAGCGTAGCCATGCCCGGTCACAATATGAGTATTGCTACTTTAGGCTGTTTGATTTTGTGGTTAGGCTGGTTTGGCTTTAACCCGGGTTCCACAATGGCGGCTGATGGTTCTGCAATTACCCACATTGCTTTAACTACTAACATGGCCGGTGCAGTAGGAGGAGTAGCTGCTACCGTTACAGCTTGGTTGTACCTTGGTAAGCCAGACCTTTCGATGATCGTTAACGGTATTTTGGCAGGCTTGGTAGGGATTACAGCATCCTGTGCATACGTGAGCGTTCCCAGCGCTTTCATCATCGGCTTGGTAGCTGGCATCATCGTCGTTTTCTCCGTTACCTTCTTTGACAGAATTCAAATTGATGACCCGGTAGGTGCTACCTCAGTTCACTTGGTTTGTGGTGTTTGGGGAACTCTGGCCGTTGGTTTGTTCAGTGTTGGCCCCAACGCGCCCGGATACACTTGGTACACGGCTGGCCCTGCAAGAGGTTTACTTTTGGGCGGTGGTTTGACACAACTGATTCCTCAAATAATCGGTATTTTGTCCGTGGGAGGCATGACGGTTCTGGTCAGCACTATTTTCTGGGTAGTGTTAAAGGCTACTCTCGGTATCCGCGTAACTCCAGAAGAAGAAGTCGTCGGTTTGGATATCGGGGAACATGGTATGGAAGCTTATAGCGGATTTCTCAAAGAAGCACGCAGCAGCAGCATACCTGGTAGCGCAGACCGTGGTGTTCCCGGCAAGCCCGGTAGTGTTTATTAGTTCAATTACGGGGAGAAAATCTTCAAAAAATGAAGGGCTGGGCAATCCAGCCCTTTATCTTTTATAGCGATGGCTAGGGGTTGAAAGTGCTTTTTTACATAAAAACATTAAAAAATCAGTATTAGAAAATACAGAAATTTGATACATAGAATTCGTTCAATGAGATTCATTTATCGCAATGGAGCAAGAAGACTCCTGTCATAAAGTAGTTTGACGGGAGATGAATTGCGACCAGCTAAAAACTATCGCCTAGTGAATCAATATAGTTTGACAATGCTATTTTACCAAGCTATAATTTAACGTCACTAATCCCCAATTGATACATAGATGTTAACCGCTTTAAAGGTAAGACTATATCCAAATAAAGAACAGCAGATAGCTCTAGCTAAAAACTTTGGCTGCTGTCGCTTTGTTTGGAACCATTACCTAAACAAGACTAACACTCAATATCAAGAAACAGGGAAAGGGATGAGTTATTGCGACATGGCGAAAGACTTGACGCAATTGAAGAAGCATGAGGACTTCTGGTGGCTAAAAGAAGGGTCATCTTCCGCATTGCAACAATCACTCAAAAATCTAGAAGCAGCATTTAAGAACTTCTTTGAGCATCGGGCGGGAATTCCGAAGTTCAAAAGCAGACACACAAAGCAATCCCTGAGATACCCAGCAGGTTGCTCAGTCAAAAAGAATGGTGTCCAACTTCCCAAACTGGGAGTTGTTAAAGCAGTAATATCAAAGGAGTTACTCGGCTCTCTTAAATCTGTGACCGTCTCGAAAGACAGCACGGATAAATATTTCGCCGCTATTTGGCTGGAAGTTGAAGAGAATCCAACAGTTAAAGAGGGGAAAATTTCGGGAGTTGATTTAGGTCTTAATTCCTTGGTGACAGTGTTTGATGGGGAGATAACTTATAAAGTTGAGCCAATCAAACCTACTAGGAAATATGCCAAACGCCTCAGACGAAGACAACAATCAATATCCCGGAAAAAGCTTGGCTCTAATAATCGGAAAAAGCAAGTTAAGCAGGTAGCCAAAGTTCATCAGAAGATCGCAAACACAAGACAAGATTTCCTACATAAACTCTCTCGTAAATTAGTTGACGAAAACCAAGTCGTTGTAGTAGAAGACCTTTGCATAAAAGGACTAGGGCGTACCAAGTTGGCAAAATCTGTTTTAGATGCTGGATTTGGGATGCTGGTAAATTTCTTGGGCTACAAATTGAAAAGAGTTGGGGGAACACTTGTAGAGGTTGATAGATTCTTCCCTAGTACGAAGCTTTGTAATTGTTGCAAGTTTAAGAATGATTCCCTTACCTTGAAGGACAGAGAATGGACTTGTCCCAAATGTGGAACCCACCATGATAGGGATGGGAATGCAGCGAAAAATTTGCGGTCAGAGGGTATTAGAATTCTATCAACAAATACCGATGGGCAGTCGGGATTCCAAGCTTGCGGAGAAGATGTAAGTCTCGTTGGTAATCCTACCAAAAAGCGCTCTTCTATGAAACAAGAATCTCCCCTTATAGCGTTAGCTTAACGGGAGAGTGTCAATCCAATCTCTAGTATTGAGCGGAAAACACAAGTGTTCAAAAAGTTCCTGGTTGCTTGTTCCATTGCGGTGTGTCTGATTTTAGGGCCAATGATGGTCAATGTATTTGGCCAAGACGCATCGCCTTCACCAAGTCCTTCTCCTACTCTTTCTTCACCAGAGGCAACGGCATCGCCCACCGCTTCACCAGAGGCAACGGCATCGCCCACCGCTTCACCAGAGGCAACGGCATCGCCCACCGCTTCGCCAGAGGCAACGGCATCGCCCACCGCTTCGCCAGAGGCAACGGCATCGCCTACGATCGAAGCTTCTCCACTTCCCGTACCGATAGTACCTGCTGATGCTTCTCGTCAAGAACCTTCCGCCGCCGTTACGGAGTCTCCGATTAATCCGGGGGATACGGCTTGGGTGTTGATCTCTTCGGCACTGGTAATGTTGATGACGCCGGGGCTGGCATTTTTCTATGGTGGATTAGTACGATCGCGCAACGTCCTCAACACTATGATGATGAGCTTGATCGCGATGGGGTTGGTAGGCGTAATCTGGGTGCTATGGGGTTATAGCCTTTCCTTTGCACCAACTTCCTATGCTGTTGATGCAAATCCTGCCGAGTTTCAAGCCAATCCGATTATTGGCAGCTTAAAATGGATATTTTTGAACGAAGTTTCTTTTGATAAACCAGATCCGGTCGGTTATGCCGGAACGATTCCCCATCAAATGTTCATGGTTTATCAGATGATGTTCGCCATGATCACTCCGGCGCTGATTTCCGGTGCGATCGTCGAACGGATCAGTTTCAAAGCTTACTTTTGGTTTATCTTCTTTTGGATTAATATTATCTATTTTCCGCTAGCTCACTGGGTTTGGGGTAAAGGCTGGATTGGCGTTAACTTAGGTGCGCTTGACTTTGCTGGCGGTACGGTCGTGCATATCAGTTCTGGTGTTTCCGCTGTCGTCGCCGCTTACATTCTCGGCCCCCGCAAAACCTACCCAACTCAACCGGCGGCACCTCATAACGTACCTTACGTTTTATTGGGAATAGGCTTGCTTTGGTTTGGCTGGCTTGGTTTTAACGGTGGTAGTGCATTAGCCGCTAACTCGGTAGCAGCTGTTGCTTTCGTGACTACTGTCGTAGCCGCTGCATCTGCTGGTTTGACCTGGGTAATTTTGGAATGGGTACTCAGAAATAAGCCAACTGCGATCGGTATTGCCACTGGCTTTTTGGCTGGATTGGTAGGCATTACTCCAGCAGCCGGGTACGTATCTCCCCTGGCTGCGATCCTGATCGGTTCGATTACTTCTCTTTGCTGTTTTTACGCGGTAATTCTGCGGGCGAAATTGCAATTTGATGATTCTTTAGATACTTATCCCGTACACGGAGTTGGCGGTACGGTAGGTGCTTTGCTGACAGGGGTTTTTGCTAACAAGGCTTTCAACAGTGCTGGCGCTGATGGTTTGTTGGCAGGTCACCCAGAACTGTTGTGGAAGCAGTTCGTGGGTGTAGTAGTTACTTACCTTTTTGCAGCTGTCGGTACTTTGGTAATTCTGAAAGGTTTGAGCTTGGTGATGGCGCTGCGAGTCAAACCGATCGCAGAAGAACAAGGACTCGATATCAACGAACATGGTGAAGAAGGTTACGGCGAGGAGTTTGCTTCCGGTCTTAGCTTAAGCGAATAATATTATCTTCAGGGCGATCGGGGTGTTGCGAGTACGGGGTAACAGAAAAAAATTCTTTTTTCCCTTTTTCGCTTTACCCCTTTCCCTTTTTTACCTTTCGTTTCCCTGTCCCCGCCTGTTCGAGCGTGAGTATTTAATAAGAAAGCGATATCATCTGTCTTTAGCGAGGAAGCGATCGCCGATCCCCAATCACCAATGAAGATTGACCATTTAAGATCGAATGAAAATAAAGTTAAAGACAGTCTAGTGTCCCATCGCTGGAAAACCGTCCCTACCTGGGCTTTCTTATCCCTGGCGGCTAACGGATTATTATTACTGCTGGTTGTTTGGCTGCTGCGAGATTATTGGTTGCCGCTCGATTCGCAGCTGAATGCTTCCACAACTCGCGAAAATCTGATGCAGGAACTACCAGCATCGGATTCGGGTTTGGGGCCTCGCCATCGGCTAAGTTATGACAAATGGGTTGCGATCCTGCAACAAGAAGCAAAGGTGGCAGCGGAAAATGCCCCGGCAAATTTAACTATTTTGGCAGGGGATTCCTTGAGTTTGTGGTTTCCGCCAGAGTTATTACCGTCCGGGCATACTTGGCTTAACCAAGGAATTTCTGGGGAAGTTTCTGCCGGACTGCTCAAGCGATTAAAGTTGTTCGACGATACTAAGCCAAATACTATTTTCGTGATGATCGGTATCAACGATTTGATTCGTGGGGTGCCAGATCAGGATTTGCTATGGAATTATCGCTTGATCGTGCGTCGTCTGCGCCGAATTCATCCTGAGAGTACGATCTCGATCCAGTCGATTTTGCCTCACGGTGGTGAAGCTTCTACTTGGGAAGGTCGCGATCGCTTGCTTTCGATTTCTCATCAGCGCATCCAGGATCTCAACCAGAACTTAGAAAGGATGGCTGAGGAAGAAAATGTTCAATTCTTTGACTTATATTCTCTATTTACTGACGATCGCGGTTATCTTCGCCCAGAATTGACCACTGATGGGTTGCACTTGAATCGCCAAGGTTATCTAGTTTGGCGTTCTGCATTGATAATGTACGATCGCAAACTTAAACAAGACAAAGAAAATAGCGACAGGGAGAAAAGAAGAATCGCAGAAGAGGAAAATGTACCCAATTATCGGTTACCCGTGCCTGGGCCTTAAAAGAGGCAGGGGAAAGGGAAAAAGGATGAAGGATGAAGGATGAAGTCTGAAGGATAAAAATTAACTTTATTTTCTATCCCTATTCACTTTAACCGTGTCACAAATCTTTCCCTCTGCTCCCCTCCCCCTGCTCCCCTGCTCCCCTGCCCTCCTCACTAATTCACAAGGGGTTTGCGATCGCTTGGTGCTAGTTTGCCGGAGTGAATATCATATAACCTAGCGTGGGTGAGTTTGACGGTTTCGATCGTCTCCCAATCAGGTCGATCCGTGACATCCACAAAACCGATATTGTAGTTTTCCCCATCGCTGCTACGACCCGTACTAGGTTGGTCTACCCACTGAAACCAATGAGTGCCGATGACTGCTGGCATGGCGGCGGCATTTTCTACATAATAGCGATAAGCAATTCCGCGTTCTTTGCGATCGCGAACTTGTTTCAATCCAGCAGACATTCCTCGTCCCGGTACGCCAAAGTGAAATTCTCCTAACAAAATCGGTCGTTTGCTCAATCGATAAAATCTTTCTAAATCTTTGCGATCGGGAACGTAATTATATATATTGACGCTAAAAACATCAAAAATACCAGCAGCCCGGATCGTTTCATCAGAGGCATTCCCAGCAAATCGAATTCCTAAAATTAGATGATTTGGATCGTATTTACGGATCGCTTTTTCAATCATTTTTAAATATTTTTCATAAGCACGATGAACAAATATTTTGCGGCGTTGTGGCGTATCTCCTAGCACCAAATACTTTTGTAATTCGCGCTTAGTTGCTGTTTCTGGCCCAGTCAAGATCAGATCGATGACAGTTGATTCGCGTCCCGACCAAGATGGTTCGTTAGCTGCAAAGTATCCTATCAAAAAACGATCGTTTTTACGGGGTTCGCATTGTTCTTTTGCCAGTCGATCGCTATGGCGGACAAATTCATTCGAGTAAATGTCCGGTAATCCCAAATAATTAGTTTCTATATGCCAATCTTTGAGGGTAATTACATATGGCATTCGCCGCGCGTCGGTGATTTCTTTTGCCGACCAATTGCCTACAGTGTTAAATCCCCATGCTTGCATCCGGCGCACTGTTAAATCGAGCCAAGCTGGTTGCCATTGTTCGCCAAAGCGTCGCCACAAATTCCACAAATAAAAAGAAGCTCGCTCGGGATTGGCAGGCAGTAAGTTTTCTGGTGGTAGTTGTTTAAAAATATATTTTCTTTCTACAACGCTCGTTCCACCTCTGGGATTGATGACATTTACACCAGTGGAAAAAAATAAGTGTCCTTCCGGATCGACAAACCACCATTTTCCTTCAATTAATTCAACTCGAAAAAAGCCAGTTGCTTTTGCTTTGGTCGCACAGTATCCGCCGTATCTACAATAATTAAAATTACCTGATTTAAGAGTTTTTTCTTCTTCTATCCAAGCAGTTTTTAACTGTTCTATTTTATAGATTTTACCTGGCCATTCCACATTCATCCATTGACCGAATTCGTCAACTAAGGGTTGATTTTCTAAGATGGCATCCCCAGGCGATTCTGTAGTTAACCGAATTGATTTGATTTCTAAGGTAGGAGCGTGCAGGGGGTACGGCATTGCGATCGCGATCGCTTCCACCCGATCGATCGGGAAATAAGGCCCAAAGTTAGACATGAAATAACCAAGACGTTGATTATTTACTAAACTAGAAACACTATTGCCTTTTTTGGGGGGACTGTGAAAAATTTCTAAAGGAATGGCAGCCCGAATCCAAGTGTTTTGAAACGGGTGAATTTTCAGGGAGTTAACACCGCTCTTAGTGACAAGACGCATCTCAAACATCTGCGGTGAGCGAGCTTTCATTTCGACTACCAAAAACCGGAAAGATGACCAGTCAGATGGTAGTTTTTCATTCAATTCTTTCAGTTGCCATCTATGTTCGGAAACGGATTTTTGAGAATCAAAATTTATTTGCTTATCCGCAATTAACGTTATGCTATATTTTTGCCGATCGTCTAATTGAGAAAGTAGCGGTAATCGCTTAAATAAGCGTATGGGGTGGCCATCGAGCGCGATCGCACTAGTATGAATAAAAATAGCGATCGCTAATGCCGTTACCAAACTTAAAAATAACCTAGTTAATTTTGACATGGTTGAGGCAATTTATCATGATTTTTAATTTAATAGGTTTGCCCTACAAATGAAGGTAAATCTAAATTGGATAGTCGAAATTTTTAATAAACATCTCCAAAAATTAAAGGTGCATTACCTAGAACCATTGTAGAAAGGATTCATGAAACGTCTCTACAATGTTTAAAAGGAAATATCTCATGAATTTTTATGGTTGTAGTACATCTATGATATAATCCGGATGAGCAAAAAACTGAGAAAGTATAAACAATAACTAATACGTGAAAAATTTGAAAAAGTGCCTCAATCTGTTGCCACTGCTGCTCACTGCATAAATCCCGCTTGTCCGCGTCCCTATCCCCAAAGTATAGGGAATAATTTTTGCAATATTTGCGGTTCGTCTTTAAGGCTAAAAAACCGCTATATTCCGCTAGAAAAGCTAGGATTAGGTGGATTTGCAGCTATTTATTCTGTATGGGATTTACAGACAAAGACAGAGCGAGTTTTAAAGCTTTTGCTAGAAACTTCTCCCAAAGCATTGGCAATGTTTGAACAAGAGGCGATCGTTCTGGCAAACTTGCGCCATCCAGGAGTACCGAAAGTAGAAGCAGATGGTTATTTTCAAATAATCGTAGGGAACGCTCCGCAAATTTTAATGCCTTGTCTGGTGATGGAAAAAATTTCCGGTCAGACATTAGAAGATATTCTGAAACACCATCCCCAAGGATTACCTGAAAAATACGTATTGAATTGGTTGAAACAAGCAGTTCATATTTTGCGAGAATTACATTTACGTCAAATCATTCATCGCGATATTAAACCATCTAATTTAATGCTGCGTCAAGGTAGCGGTCAATTAGTATTAATTGATTTTGGGGGAGCCAAACAAATTGGCCCAAACTCTTCTACTTCTCAAATTAGTTCAACTCGATTGTTTTCGCCCGGTTACAGTCCAGCAGAACAAATTACTGGCAGCGGTGTAGGGCCATCAGCGGATTTTTATGCACTGGGAATGACTTTTATTCATGTATTAACGGGTAAATATCCGCCGGATTTAGAAGATCCGAAAACGGGAGAATTACGTTGGCGTCAACATACAACAGTTAGCCCTGGTTTGGCAGCATTGCTCGATGAAATGGTGCGCTCAGATGCGGTGCTAAGACCACATAGCGCGCGAGAAATTATCAGGCGTTTGGGCAAAATTTCTCCCGATCGAATAACACTTAAATCACTCGTTCGATTGGTTGTAAAGCTAATTGGCAAAACATTCAGAATAACGCTCAAATTTTTATTAGCTGGATTTACCTTAATCGGTAAATGGCTTCAATGGTTTGCGGTGGGAGTTATCAAAGCTTGTTTGGGTACTCTTTTAGAAATGATATGGGGAGGCGTGGGAGGGGGTATAGGTGCGGCAATTGGTTTTTGGTTAGCGACGCAATTACCAAATGATGTTAAACTGCCCAGAGAATTTATTCAGCACGCACCTGATTGGGTTGCTAATATAACTCAAGCAGCCGTCAAGCCACAAATGATTTTGTTTACTTTAGCTGGTTTGGGGACAGCATGGGGTTTGGTGTTGGCAAAAAGTTTAGGTCAACAGCAAAGGCAATATTTGTTAGCAGGAATAATGGGTGCTTTCGGTTATGGTGCTGGTTGGTTAATTTTGCAACGGGTAGCCTCCAATAACGTGTTAGCACCTAATGATTTGGTGACGATGACAGCAATGGGTGCTTCTTCGATCGCAATTGGGTTGGGGTTACCCAGCCACCAATTAGTCCACGCTTTGATTAGCGCGGTAGGAACTTCTACCATTTTCGCGATTTTGATGAGCTTTTTGATTAAATTTCTCCCTTTGACGGCTCTTTTCGGATTTTCTGAAGCTTTTTTTACCACTGTTAGTTGGACGAATTTAGCTTTTAGTATTAGCTTTTTCAGCCTTTTAGGGGTTGTCCTTGGCTGGTGGCTAGGTATAAGTTATTACTTGTTCGTGCCATTCCTCAGATTGTTAGGTTGGCGGTAAAATTATGCTAAACGGGTGCATAATGCCAATAAATATAGCTTAATTCTCTTAAGTTAAATTTTTTAGTTGGCAAATTTTGCTGAAATTAGTTACTCCTTTTAATTATCAAATTTTATTTCCTTTGGAGAAAAGAAAAATTTTCTTAAATTTATCTAAACAGATGCGGATTACTGCTATGTCCGCTGTGATGGCAATGTAAAAGTTTAAGATTTAGAAAAAAGTTACTCCCAAATACTTGCTGCTATTCTAAACAAGGATAAAATTAGTTTAAATCCAAGTAAGATATCCGCTTGGATGGCCACTCAAACTGTTACTAGTACCACTTAATAGAAGTATGTCTCACGTTTTAGATTTGGCGTCAGTGTTGAAAGCTTCTCAAGCTATTTCTAGTGAAATTGTTGTTGATAAATTACTTTCTATTTTAATGCAAGTTTTTATTGAAAAGGCTGGGGCTGAAAAAGGCGTTTTCATTTTACCAAAAGAGAGGGATTTGGTCGTTGAAGCGATCGCGATTAACGCTAGTCCAGAAGTAGTAACAAAGCAGGATTCTGTAAACATTGAATTGAGTGCAGAAGTTCCTGTCAGCGTAATTAATCATGTTTATCACAGCCAAGAAAATTTGGTAATTAACGAGGCTACGAACCAAACAAATTTTGCTAACGATTCTTATATTAACGAACATCAAACAAAATCAATTTTATGTATGCCGCTTCGTAAAAAAGAAAAATTAATTGGTATTGTTTACTTGGAAAATAATTTAAACCCTGGTGCGTTTACAAGCGATCGCATTGAAATTCTCAATTTGTTATCTGACCAAGCTGCTATCTCTTTAGAAAATGCTTATGCGTATCAAAAATCTCAAGAAGATTTCGAGCGAATATCACGAAATTTGCAAGAGTTACAACGGACACAACTGCAACTAATTCAAAAAGAAAAAATGTCTATTTTGGGTCAATTATTATCCGGTGTAGCCCATGAAATTAACAATCCACTAGGCTTTATTAGCGGTAATTTAGAAGAGGTAAATAACTCGGTTGGTGATATTATCAATCACTTGCAACTTTACCAAGAAAAAATTCCCAATCCGGGGGAAGAAATAGTTGAAGATGCGGAAGATATAGAACTAGATTATTTGTTAGAAGATGTGCCGCAGATGCTGACATCAATGAAAGAAGGTACCGAACGTATTCGCCAAATTACTAGTTCGTTACGAGTGTTTGCTCGTGCAGATAGCAATTCTAAAGCATCTTTTAATATCCATGAGGGAATTGATAGTACTCTGGTGATTTTAAAACATCGACTGAAAGCTAATGATAAACGTCCTGAAATTAATGTGTTTAAAGAGTACGGCGACTTACCAGAAGTGCCGTGTTATCCGGGACAACTAAATCAAGTATTGATGAATATTATCGTCAATGCTATTGAAGTGTTTGATGAATTCAACGAAGGGAAATCTTACGAACAAATTAGGTCTAAACCAAATGAAATTAAGATTAAAACTGAACGGTCAGATGATAATAATAACCTAATTATTCGGTTCTCGGATAATGGCCCTGGCATGACAGAAGAGCAACGACAAAAAGTGTTTGATTATTTATTTACCACTAACCCTGTAGGAAAAGGCATGGGATTAGGATTATCGATTTCTCGTCAGATTATCGAAGAAAAACATGAAGGTAAACTAACTTGTGTTTCTGAATTAGGGAAAGGTACGGAGTTTATAATTTTTCTGCCAATGAAGTAAGTTAAGAGAGTAGGGCGTATTTCATTTAATTTTAATTTTATGCGGTGCGTTACCCTACCTAAACGCACCCAATTAAGATTAAGAAATAAGCGCTTTTTCTACAAACATCAAGCGGTCGTTCCCCCAGTACATATCATCACCGATAAAAAATGTTGGTACGCCAAAAACACCCCGTTTCGATGCTGCTTCATTCTTAATATCTACCTGTTTGAGAACAGCAGAATCGGTAACCGCAGCTGCCACCGCTTCGCCATCCGCACCAACTTCAGCCGCCAGTTTACCCAACACTTGGAAGTCTTCAATGTTGAGGTCTTCCACCAAATAAGCCCGAAAAGCTCTATCAATAAATTCAGCCAATTTGCCATATTTTTCAACTGCAATAGCGGCGGCGGCTGGGGCTGCATTATTAATAAACAGCCGGGAAGGAACGTTGAAAGGTATATTGTAATATTTGCACCAATCTCCAATATCTTTAATTAAATAGTTGCGTTTAGCTGGGATATCATTTGGACCGGGATTCCCTGTCATTTGAAAAATTTTGTACATATCAATTACATGATAAATAATGTTACATTTAGTTCTTTGCACTAAGCCAGAAAGTTGGGTTTGAGCGAAGTAAGAAAAAGGACTGCCCAAGCTGAGATAAACTTCTAAGGTTTTGGTCATAATTATTATTTGCGATCGAGTTTTATTAAAGATTACTAATTCATAAGTTAGATTAAAATATAAAGTAACTATCTTAAGTAAGATTTTTGATAATTTTTGACATTATACAACATTTTCAAGTATAAAATTATTGCACTCATCATAAATTGCTTGGTATGGTAACTCGTCCTTTAATTATTGCTCATCGTGGCGCTAGCGGTTTTCGTCCAGAACACACGCTAGCATCTTATGAATTGGCAATTAGTTTGGGTGCTGATTTTATCGAACCAGATTTAGTTTCTACTAAAAATGGAGTATTAATTGCTCGTCATGAAAATGAAATATCAGAAACGACTGATGTAGCAGAACGTGCCGAATTTGCTAATCGTCAAACTAGTAAGTTGATTGATGGTAAATTAATTACTGGTTGGTTTGTTGAAGATTTTACGCTATCGGAAGTTAAAACGCTGAGAGCTAAAGAGCGGTTGCCATTTCGCGATCGATCTTTCGATGGTTTATTTGAAATTCCGACTTTGCAAGAAATCATTGACTTAGCCAAGCGTAAAAGTGCAGAACTCGGTCGCGCGATTGGCATTTATCCAGAAACTAAACATCCTACTTATTTTGATGGCATCGGTTTATCTCTGGAAGAGCCTTTAGTAGAAATTTTAGATGCTAATGGTTACGATCGACCTGAAGATCCGGTTTTTATTCAATCTTTTGAAACGGCGAATCTCAAACAATTAAATCAACTTACTCAATTGCCTCTTATTCAGTTAATTAGCAAGGAAGGTCAGCCTTTTGATTTGGCGGTAACAGGGGATCCTCGTACTTATCAAGACTTAATTAAACCGCTTGAATTAGCCAAAATTGCTGAATATGCTGATGGAATAGGCCCTGATAAACGGTCGATCGTACCTGTGGATGAAAAAGAAAATTTGTTGTCGCCGACTTCTCTAATTCAAGATGCTCGCGCAGTCGGTTTGTTAGTGCATCCTTATACTTTTCGGAATGAACCCCAGTATTTAGCAGCAGACTACAAAAACCAGCCAGAAGCAGAATACTTACATTTTTTTGATTTGGGTGTAGATGGTTTGTTTACTGATTTTCCGGGTACTGCATTTGAGGTGGCTAAACGCCTTTTTCCAGCTTAGCGATGATTCCTCCCTTGAATTTCTGCGAGAACTTCTTTGACTGTTTCTACGTGGGGAGATTTAATTTGTTCAAAGATGGTTAATGTTTCTTGCAAATAGGGAATTGCTAATTTGTAATTGCCTTGGTTGGCTAATAATTGCCCCAGCATTCCCATTGTAGTTGCTTTGCTTTCTATATCCTTGGTTTCATCTTTTAATTGAAGGGATTTTTCATAATAACTAATTGCTTCTTCTACGCTCCCACATTGGCTGTATAACTCACCTAATTGATGTAAGGTAGCGGCTTGTCCTTCTAAATCGTTAATGATTTCTTTAATTGCTAAAGATTCTAGGTATAAATTAATCGAGCTTTGAATTTGACCGATTTGATGGTAAATAACTGCTAGGCAGTGCAAAGTTTCCGCTTTACCTGGCAGGTCTTTGACGGCTTCTTTGAGTTGCAATGACTGTTCAAATAAGTCGATCGCTGCTTCGATTTTGCCTTGGTTAGCTTGCAAAATACCCATCTGGTGTAAGGTGGTTGCCTTTCCTGGTAAGTCTCCCAGTTGTTCTTTTAGGGAAATCGATTGATTGCACAAAACGATCGCATCTTCCACTTGTCCCTGACTCGCCTTTACCATTGCCAGAGAATGCAATACTACCGCTTGAGTTTCCTTGTCGTCGATCCCGCCTGCCAATCTCAGGGATTCTTCAAATAATGCGATCGCTTCTGGTGTCTTTCCCTGATTGGTTTTCAGAACTGCCATTTGGTACAAAACGGTAGCGATTCCTTCTCGATCGTCTATTTCTTGATAAGCTTGTTGACATCTTTTATATAATGCGATCGCGTCATCTACTTCCCCCTGATTGGCTTTGAGAATTGCCAATTGGTGCAGCCTCTCTGCCTTACCCTCTATATTTTGCGTGCGTTCGTCCCTTTCTATCGCTCGCTTTAATTGGGCGATCGCTTGCTCAATTTGCTTTTGTTGGGTATTGGAATTAACCATAGTAGTGGTCACTTTACTTTTAATTGACTGGTTATTTTATAGATAAAGATTCTGAATTTTTGATGAATTTTTAGCGGATTAACTATATTTACTAAAATTTTCTATATTTTTCTCGTCTTTTGTCTGGATATTTTAGTAGTTTATCGCTCTTTATATCTCATTCTACAAATAATTTTACTCAAAAAAATTTAAATTTATTACAAAATTTTTCCGCTAGTTGGCGGGCGGCAGAAAAAGCCCCTCCCCATTGCGATGAGGGGTAAAACCCCTCAGTAGAGACAGGTCGATCCGATCTTCATCAAAACTTACGTATTTCGATGAAAGAATGAGCGTGTAATCAAGAAAACATCCAAAAGCTCTATGCAATACAGCTTTAAGACTTCCACAATTTACGATCGACTTGCTAAAATTTTCTGAATATTTGGAATGGCAGCTTCGATTTGCGATCGAGAAGGAGTTGTCTTTTGGAAACTTTCTCGTTCTTTCAGTCGCTCTAACCATCCTGCTAATTTAGGATAATCATTCATTGCAAAACCAAACATAGAAACTGATGGTACGAGGGTTCCCGCGACTACTTCTGCTAATGAGAAATCATCACCGGCAAAGTAAGTTCGCTCTCCCAACATATTTTCGTAAAGCTTTAACACGGTATCGATTCGCTGTTTTGATGCTTCGATTTGACTGGGGTTAACATCAAATCCTACTAACTGTTTAGTTAGAGGTAAAGTAGCAGGTTGTAATTCGTTAACAGCTACCATTTCCACCATGCGAACAGTAGCTATTGCCGTTGCTTCTTTTGGCATTAAAGCAGGCTCGGGATATTTAGCTTCTAAGTAATCTAAAATAGCTAAAGATTCTATTACTCGCAAACCATCATCTTCAATTACTGGAATTCTTTGCAATGGATTAATGGCAGTAAATTCGGATTCAAATTGATCGCCGTTTAGCTTAATCGCGATCGGCTGAAAGGAAATTTGTTTTTCTAGCAATGCCACCCAAACTCGACGGGCATTTACGGAAATGGGAGCATAATAAAATTTTAACATTATGTTTACCTGAAAGTACTTATAAATAATATAAATCAGGAGTCAGAATTCGGGAGTTAGAATTCGAGAGTTAGAATTTAGAAAATCAGATAATTTCTGGTTGTCTTCTATTATTTAGGGTGATAATTCATAATAGATTAATATATTCACCTATCTTAGGGTAGAGATTTCATGATGCTTTATTGAAGACTAAAATAAACTTTAAAATTTTCAATTTTATCTTAATTTGGGTATGCGATCGCACTGGTAAAATGTTCCATCTTTGAGTATTTGTTACCTGCGCTACAAAATTAGTTCGTAACATCATTGCTCACAAAAATTAATTAACCTAAACAATAATCGTACTCGCAACCAAGTTAGAATACAGCCGATTGAAGTTTCGCTCTTCTCAGCACGCTAAAAATATGCGTCATTTCACTTGGTTGTTGAGGCGTGAAAGAATACAGCCCAATTTAAAAACCTGCAAAAAAAAGCTGCCCCGCTTAACTCGCGCGGGGTTTTCCTGGCTATTTATCCTCCTGGGATTATTAACATTTCTTACGATCGGATTCCAGGTAGAAAAAGCAAAAGCAATCGAAATCGGTGATAAAATAATCCGCACCAGTTGGCAAGGAACTTCCTTTCCAGTTGAGAATTTTCAACGCTATTCCTCACCCTATGGTTATCGTTGGAACCCCGATGGTTCTACTGGTTGGGGATTTCATCGCGGTATAGATATTGCTGCCCCATCAGGTAGTTACATTCGCAATTGGGCAAGTGGGGAAGTAGTAGAAGTTGGTAACGATCGGCTTTGCGGCACTAAAGTTGTGGTTAGGTCCGATGAGTGGGAACACGTTTATTGTCACTTAAAAGGACGCCCTCAAAAATCGCCAGAAGGTCGTTATTTAAGCGATTTAGATGGTAGCATTCTCGTGCGGCAAGGAGAATATGTCAAAGCTGGTACCAGGATCGGGCGAGTAGGCATGACCGGTCGAACTACTGGCCCTCACTTACACTGGGGAGTCAAATATCATGGTAGTTATATCGATCCTGCCTTAGTTCTTCAGGCAATGTATCAGCAACAGATCGGTTATTAACCAATATCAAGTTGCGATCGGAACCTTAATTTCGAGAGTGGCGAATCGAGAATAAAGCATTAAGCCTCTCGCGATTGCGGATCGGATTGCAACTTGGTATCGAGTACCAATTCACTTGCTTGGGTATCACAAATTACCATGAAAAAAGCGATCGTCTTCGGCAGCATTAATATGGATTTAGTGGCGCGATCGCCTCGTTTACCAGTGGCAGGTGAAACCATTTTAGGGCATCACTTTTTTACCGCACCCGGAGGTAAAGGAGCAAATCAGGCGGTAGCTTCTGCCCGTTTAGGCATCCCCACCCAGTTAGTTGGCAGAGTGGGAAACGACAGTTTTGGACGATCGCTACTGACTCACTTACAAAATTATGGGGTAGAGACAAACCATATTTTAGTTGATGAAAATACCAGTTCCGGCGTGGCAATTATTGCTGTAGACGACACCGGACAAAATCAGATCGTCGTTGTCCCTGGTGCGAACGATCGAGTTAGCCAAGCAGATGTAGAAACTTTAAGCAATCTTTTTCACAACGCCTCTGCATTGTTGTTACAGTTAGAAATTCCTTTCCAGGCCGTGCATTTAGCCGCCAAATCCGCTCAAAGTGCCGGTGTTCGGGTAATTTTTGACCCTGCACCGGCTCCACTAGATGTACCCGATGACTTTTACCGACTTGTCGATATTATCACACCAAACGAAATCGAAGCAGGTCAATTAGTCGGTTTTCCAGTAAATAATTATGAAACGGCAGCAAAAGCGGCATCTGTTTTACTTGGCAAAGGCGTAGGTACGGCAATTGTCAAGTTAGGAGCGCTCGGCGTTTGCTGTGCCACTTTAGATTCTACTTTTTTCGTGCCAGCCTTTCCAGTGCAGCCAGTTGATACTGTGGCGGCTGGTGATGCCTTCAATGGAGGCTTAGTCGCCGCGATTACTGAGGGGCGTTCTTTACCAGAAGCAGTAATTTGGGGTGCGGCGGCTGGTGCTATTTCTACTACCAAAACCGGTGCAATGGCTTCGATGGCCGATCGTTCCACCTTCGATACATTTCTGGAGCAGAACGATCGCGCGATCGATATTAGATTTTAACGGAATACTCGATACATACTCTTCGACGAACGTTTTAAGTAATGCGCGAGTGTCTTTTTTGCCAGCGACTAACAAATTGACCGTATAGGTCGCTTCGGTGAATTGCATGATGGGCAAGTCTAAGCTTCTTTTGATGTTGCAATCAAAGCTAGTTCGATGCGATCGCCCTCTGGTTGACTCAACTCAACCCGAATATTAGGCCCAAAGAACTTTACCATTTTCTCTTCCTTATCTTGCCAAGCTTTGAAAGGAACATCCGGCGACTCAAATTCCAACACTAACGTATAAGCACCGTCAACTTCCGTTTCCCGAAAAGCTTGAATAGCTGGCTGTTTTTCCGGTGAAGGATTTAAACCCAACTGAGTCAGGGAGCGCTCGAAATGAGTATTTTGGCCGTAGACAAAGCGAGTCAAGTCTTTGCGAATCTTATTTTGAGTCAAAGTCGCTTGCTTCTCTCGCAGTGCCAAGATATCGGGTGGTGTAGGTTGCGAAAAAGGGATCGGTTTGAGTTCGTTTGCCTTTAAAGCTAGCCCTCCCAGCAAAAGGGGAAAACCATAAAAAAAACCCACCAGATTCAAGGTGGCATAATCGGCAAAATATGCGACGAATCCTCCCAAGGTGAGAATAATACCCAGCCCGATACCCAATGTTGCTAGCGAAGTTTGACGTAACATATTGGTTAGATACTAAAATCAGCAATCCTTACTATTGTGTATGGATGTGTAACAAAATGATACGTGAGGTTCTATAATATACTGCCTCGGTGCGTTAACGTCCCATTTCAATCAAAGCCTGCCAGATTTACTATAAAGGCAGGAGGAAAGATTTGTCGCAGCGTTTAACTGAATTCTTACGCAAATGCTTGCCGTAAGCACATTCATCAAATAAGGTGCTTAACACCTACTCCCTAAGAGTATCAATTGGGAAAATAATTATCGTGGCAATCTTGGGCGATTGGACTTGGGATTGACAAGTTTAATCTGTGGGGTCAATTATTCAATCTAAAACCTAAAATCGAACATCCATTGACTTGCTACCTACCCTATTGTTTAGTACAGGCTTAAACATGACAACAGATGGAAACTACAATGGCACTCAAGAGCGTAACTTACTAGAACAGATTAACTCCCTCAAGCGGGAGGACGAAACGCTATATAACATCCTAGCTGTAGATGTTTGGGCTTTAGCCAAAACTATGGATGAGTTTCAACCGGGTTTTTGGGCTGCTTTTATGAAAAATCGCGAAAAAGCTCTCAAGCGGTTTATTGCCGAAGCCCTGAAGAATAAGCACGTCGATAGCGATCGACCTCCTTTTTTACGTTGAGCGCTCCTCTAAAGCCGTCTTAATATTTAAACTTGAGGTGTGAGTTAATAATCCGAAACAAATGATGGAACCACAAACACTTAAAGAAAGAATTGCCTTGATAGAAAGTAAGCGAGAAACGCTGGTAAAGCTATTGGAGCAACCAGACCTGGGCATCTTGAGAATAGATGTCAATCAGGCACTCGAAGAAATGGACGATCTGATCGAGGAATTTAAACGAACTTTTCCAGAAAGTGAAACAAATTAATAATTTTACGGCTGGTTACTCCGTTTTTTAGCCTTTACCTGAATTCAAGCCACATTGCCACTCCGATGACCTAATTCTTTAACTAGTTCGATCAAATCGTGAGTGGCTGTTTCTTTGCTGCAAAAGGCATCCACGCTAGCCTTAGGGCTGATGCTGGAAGCTTGGCGTTCTTCCATTGCCGAGTAAGCAATGATTTGGGCGTGAGGATAGATGCTTTTAATGTAGTTAGAGGCACTCCAACCATCCATCACTGGCATTTGTAAATCTAGAATAATTACATCAGGGCGGTGATTTTCAACCATTTTAATAGCTTCTTCGCCGTTACTTGCCATACCGACTAGCTCGATGTTCTTTTGGCTGGAAAAGGCGAATTTTAAGCTCAGCCGAGTGAGTTCGTGGTCATCAACCACTAAAACACGTAGGTTAGAACTCTTACAACAGGGCAACATCATAACCTCAGATGCTTTTAAAGACATTTATACAAGAGATGGTTTTAGTTTAAGGTCTACTGACCTTAAACTTCATCTATCATTTGAGCGAATCAATAAGTTTATTTTCTAAATTATCGCTCAACCTGTTAGTAGAGTGTAATAGAAAAACTTAGTTCTTAAGAAATACTTTAAATAACAACACGTTGGTTTAAATAGAACTTTTTCAGTGTAAATACGGTTGTTTGCTTAGTATTCAACATCAGAAAGTCTGTTTTGCGTATATTTACGGCCTGGTAGTTCGATCGAAAATTTGAGATTGGATTGACTGATGAGGCTGAAAGTGGAAGCTAAGCTAGTCGATTTGGGCAAAAATTTGCTACTACTTCCACCGCCAGATGGGGTAATGGGCAGTAGCAGTAGCGGCGAAAAAAGTCGATCGATGATTTCTGCTTTGCTGTACTAGCCGAGCAATTTCCGCCTTCAGTTCGAGCCAAATATATATTATCGGAATGAGGCAGAAATCAGAAAGTCGATCGAAATAGTAACCTCACAAAGAAAAAATTAGAGTATCATCGATCGGACTTGACTGCATCTTGATTCTTGACTCCTCAAACCCGATTTAGCCGAAATAAATTAAGAACCGCCGGCAGAATTCAGCGCCATTTCCATCAAAATTGTCTGGGAATTTTGACTTTGACTCTCATCGGATACGCGCCGTTGGAGATAACTACCATTGGTTTGCAGATCCCAAGCTTTTCGGTTATCTGCCAGCATAATTCCCAAAATTTCTTGCAAATCTTTAGCAAGATTGGGATCTTCAACGGGCGTAATTGCTTCTACTCGCCGATCGAGATTGCGCGTCATCCAATCCGCACTACCGATATAAACTTCTTCTTGACCGGCGTTATGGAAATAATAAATGCGGGAATGCTCTAAAAAGCTACCCACAATACTAATCACGCGGATATTTTCGCTCACATCTGGAATACCCGGACGCAAACAGCACATTCCCCGCACGATCAGATCGATTTCCACCCCAGCGCGGGAAGCTTCGTATAGTGTAGCGATAATTTTCGGGTCTACTAAGGCGTTCATTTTCGCCACGATGCGACTGGAATAACCTTTTTGGGCGTGTTCTGCTTCGCGCAGGATCAGGGAAGTCATGCGATCGCGCAAGTTAACCGGCGCTACCATCAATTTGCGATACGATCGCTGCCGCGAATACCCAGTTAAATAATTAAACAAATCCGTCAGATCCGCACCCAAATCTTCCCGGCAACTCAACAAGCCCAAATCAGTATAAAGTCGAGCCGTCTTCGGATTATAATTCCCCGTACCGATATGAACGTAACGGCGAATCCGGTCTTCCTCGCGACGCACCACCAAAACCACCTTCGTATGAGTCTTCAGACCCACTAAACCGTAAACGACGTGAACGCCCGCCTGTTCCAGTTTACGCGCCCAAATAATATTATTCTCTTCATCAAAACGAGCCTTAATTTCCACCAATACAGCCACTTGCTTCCCATTTTCCGCCGCCGCAATCAAAGCATTCACGATCGGCGAATCCCCAGAAGTGCGGTAAAGAGTCATCTTAATCGCCAGCACGTTGGGATCGTATGCTGCCTGAGTAATAAACCGCTGCACCGTCGCCGAAAAAGAATGATAGGGGTGATGCAGTAGCAAATCTCCCCCACGAATCACGCTGAAAAAATCCTCACCTTCCTCTGGTTCCCTTTGGAAATGAGAATTATCAGGTTCGACGATCCTTTTTAACCGAGAAGGAACCACCGGATTCCAAATCGGATCTTTGAGATCCGGACGAGGTAATGCCATCAAAGACATTAAATCCCCTAATCCCAACAAACCATCAACTTCATAAACTTCATTTTGATTCAAGTCCATCTCTTGCACGAGAGTCCTTAACACCGACTCGGAAGTAGTAGCTTGAATTTCTAAACGCACCACCGAAGGAGATAAGCGTCGTTTGCGGAGTTCCTGTTCTATAGCCAACAGCAAATCTTCCGCCTCATCCTCCTCCACCGCCAAATCAGCATTCCGAGTCACCCGAAAAGGATGACATTCCTGCACATTCATACCCGGAAACAGAGACGCCAAATTATGCGCCATCACTTGTTCTAAAGGAACTCCTACCCACATAGCAGAACTACCCCGCAACTCCTCCGGTAATGGCAAAAACCGGGGCAGAACTTTGGGCACTTTTACCCGAGCAAAAAATTCTTCTCCCGTTTCCGGGTCTTGAATCACCACTGCCAAATTTAAACTCAGATTAGAAATATAAGGAAAAGGATGTCCGGGATCAACAGCTAAAGGAGTTAATACCGGAAAAATTTGTTCTTCAAAATAATTTTGTAGATAAGTCCGCTGTTCCTGGTGTAAATCTATATAGTCGAGGATCTGTATTCCCTGTTTAGCTAATTGAAGCCGTAATTCTTGCTCGAAATGTTGATGTTGAAGGGCTACTAAAGGGCGCAGTCGTTCGCTAATTACTTGTAATTGTTCCCCCGGTGTTCTCCCATCAGGGGTTAACTTTGAGACTTTGGCTTCCACCTGTTGCTTGAGTCCAGCAAACCGCACCATGAAAAACTCATCTAGGTTTGAGCTAAAAATCGCCATGAATTTGAGGCGTTCTAAAAGTGGCGTCCTTTCATCTAGAGCTTCATGGAGAACCCGATAATTAAACTCTAACCAACTCAATTCCCGGCTGAAGTAATATTGAGGGTCTTTGAGGTTGATGGCGATGGTGGTTTTTTTAGTTTTAGCCATGATGTCCCATAGTTAAGTACCAAAGACCTCTTCTTCAATGCCAGTCCACCATTCTCCGATGTTCATTAAATCTTGGTGAATGTCAGCCAATTCTTTGGCATATACTTCCGGCGAAAGGCTGGCGCGACGTTCTTGGAGTTTTTTTAGGCGGAGTTGCACCAACAGCCAGGGTTTGGCAATGCTGTCTGTTGCTTCTAGGTACTGAGCTAAGTCTTTGCTATCCATAATTGCACAGGGGAAGGGAAAGGGAAAGGGCAGGGGGCAGAGGGCAGGGGGCAGGGGGAAAGGGTAAGGGAAGTCTGAAGGATGAAGTCTGAAGGATAAAAAGTAACTTATTTTCTTATTCTCCCCATCCCCCCATCCCCCCATCCCCCCATCTCC
>DATNQN010000060.1 GCA_036703985.1 Leptolyngbyaceae cyanobacterium | reverse complement strand
CGTGGCAATTTCCTTGTCCAATATCTGTACAAATAATCTGTTTAACGTGAGTTCGATGGGTTGCGATCGCATCTAACAGGAGAGTGGGTGAGCGATGTGGTTCCGGCACGCGAGGAGCGATATGCCTGTGGCAAGCGATCGCGACCGCATCTCAAAACATTCATCACGAAGTATTGAATAAAATTAAGACAGAAAAAAAGACTTGAGTCCAAAGAAATACAAGTTAACAGAGGTGCCGATGGAATCTAAGTAGGTGGGCGAGAAAACCAACAAGTATGTAACGAAAAATTAACTTTGTTGTTGCTGCGAGTGAAATTTCATCCGTTGTGTGCTGTAGTGTCCTCTTTCTCCCCTAGCTTGAATACCCTTAATTACCGCATAGGCCAGGTCTAATTCATCCTCAAATGTTTGTCCTGATAGTTCATCTTTTTTGAGATGTTGCCACTCTAATTCAATCGGATTCATTTCCGAACAATATTTAGGTAAACAGAAAATATACAAGCCCATACTTTCCCATTTTGACAACAGTTTTTTGACCTGATGGCATTGATGTATTGGGCTATTATCTTGGACTATGACTCTCATCCGTCCGGCTTTCTCAGCCTCTATTGCTTCTTGTTCCATCATTTGGATATAACACTTACGATTCACACCTCCAATTACCAGACCGTAAACAAAACTGATTTGCTGTTGCAGAAATCCAATAATGCTTAATCTTCGACCCCGACGACGAGTTTGTTCTAAACGTTTTTGTTCCCCTCTAAAATAATAGGTGTAGCCCGGTTCACTCCACAAACAAAAACCCGATTCATCTAAATACTTTAAGTCAATTTCTCCGGTGGCGGCTGATAATTCCAACATCTCTAAATCCGCCTGTTTCTGCGCGCGGACTATTGGGTCTTGTTTTCCTTTGTGGCTCTTTCTGGCTCGCTTCCAATTGACCCCCTTTTTTTGAGCACCCGTCTTAATCTATCGGGACTCAATTTAATTGACCGCTCTTGTTCCAGCTTTTGAGCTAATTGCTCAGAATTGTATGTCCGGGGTTCTTTTCTGAGACATTCTTCTAAAAATACTAAGTCCTCTTCTTTCCACTTGGCTTTCCCCCCACGACCGGGTTTTTCCCATAACCCTTCTAGTCCTAACTTTTCCCATTTGTGCAACACTTCTCTCACTGTCTGTGCTGTCCAATTGAAATAAGCTGCTATTTTTTCCACGTACCAACCTTGTGAGCTTAAGCGAATCACTTCCGCTCGGTCTTTAACTTTCTGTGGCACATCTGCTGTTCTCAGCTTGAACAGGGTTTTGTCTTGCTCACGAGTTAGAAATACCCTTAAACGAGCACCCATATCTTCATGACCTCGGTAGATTTCTGCTCCCTCTTTATTTATCTTTACATACTTTCGTTTCTTCCTGCCTACCTACTTACAATCTGCTATTGAAGCAGAATCAAGTTTAAGTGCAGAAGATAAGGAAGAAGCTTTAAAACAAGTCAAAACCTTAGCCGAAGCGGGTCAAAATCCCCAAGAAGGAGCCATGCAAAAAATGGCAAAAGATAGCTTACGATTCCTCAAAGGATTGTTAACAGAATTACCAACTGCTGTGGCATTAGTTGAAAAATGCAAGGAATTATTACCTACCATTGCAGGTTTCTTTGGGTTTTAGACATAAATCTTTGATTAACATTAAATTTATTGGAATTTCAGCAAGGATGCACTATCTTAATATTGGTCAAAAGCAATCTATCTCAGGGAATAAACTAATTCCTGCCACCGTTT
>DATNQN010000059.1 GCA_036703985.1 Leptolyngbyaceae cyanobacterium | reverse complement strand
CATCCCCCCATCCCCCCATCCCCCCATCCCTTCTAGAATAGATAGGAATCTGCTCGAATTTTGGAATTAAAGACCGTGACTACTGCTACTCCGATTAGTTCGCAACAAACGATCGAACTGGCTCCTAGTTTTACTTTACCGATCGCGATCGTATTTGGTGCGATCCCACTAGTACTAGTGCAACCTTGGGTAAGTGCCATCATCGCCTTGTTCGGATTATTCCTCTTATTCCAGAGCCTCACCATCCGGCTAAAATTTACCGAAACCACCTTAGAGGTCTATCGTTCTGATAAGATGATCCGCAGTTTCCCTTATCGGGAATGGCAAAATTGGCGAATTTTTTGGCCGCAAGTCCCTATTTTGTTCTACTTTAAAGAAGTTAAGAGCATTCACTTTTTGCCAATTTTGTTCGATCCTAAAATGTTGCAAACCTGCTTAGAGCAGCGCTGTCCCAGGATTTAGTGCTGAGTGTGGTAGCTGACTTCTGCTCGGTGGTGTGCTAAAAGGCTATTAAATAGTTGTTAGTTATTAACGTTACTTGTTAAATGAATTCAGAAGAAACTCCAAAACCTACTCCCCAAAAAGAAGCGCGAGAGCCTGTAGCAGAATCGGAATCACAGATGGACTTATGGGCTACTCCTGAAGAACAAAATGCCACAGGATCGGAAGATGTGGTCGCAGACCAAAATGAAAATAATTTGGCAATAGGCGAAGTATCATCTGTCACTAATGTAGAAGATAATCAATATATAGAAGGAGATTTAGAGCCTGTCAATCCGCAACAGCTTAACCCAATGGGTGAAATGGTATTGGGTGGCGCTTCTTATGTAACTGATGAAGCGACTACCAATGATTGGTTAATCGAAGGTGAAGTAAATCCTCTCAACAATCCAGTGCCTCAAGCAAACGATCGCATCACAGATTTAGAACAAAGAGTAGCAGAATTACAAAGTCAGGAACAAAGATTAAAGCAGGAAATTGCTAACTTACAAGCTAGTTATGCCAAACAATCGGCAGATATTCAAAATGCTTTGAGTGGCTTGCTTCAAGAAGGTTTAAAAGAACTAGAACAGCGCAAACAAACTTTGCAAATTGCTGTAGAACAATTAGAACGTCGCCAAGAACGCATTCGCGCTGAAATGAAAACTTCTTTTGCAGGAGTTTCTCAAGATTTAGCAATTCGCGTGCAAGGTTTTAAAGATTATTTAGTCGGTAGTTTGCAGGATTTGGCATCAGCAGCCGAACAGTTGGAACTGGTTCCTCAAATACCAGAACCATCGGAAACGGTGATCGTCCGAGATGCTCCTCAACCTAGTAAAGAAGCAATAGTACCGCAATTTGCCGAACAAGGTTTTCAGGAACAAGCCAAGCAAATTCGCAAACTGTTAGATCAATATCGCACTCGACCGGATTACTATGGCCCACCCTGGCAACTGCGCCGCACTTTTGAGCCAGTTCATGCCGAACGCGCTTCTTATTGGTTTTTCTCTCAAGGTGGTAAGGGTGCGTTGCGGACGATGGGTAGCCGCTTGCAAAATACTTTGATTGCTTCTTCTATTATCTCAGTGTTGCGGGCAATGTATGGCGATCGCCTCCACAGTCTGATCCTTGCCAACAGCCCCGAACGTTTGGGAGAATGGCGACGTGGTTTGCAAGATTGTCTGGGCGTTTCACGCGGTGATTTTGGCCCAGATCGAGGTTTAGCTCTGTTTGAAGCACCAGAACCTTTGGCAATCAAAGCGGAAAGATTAGTTAAAGAGGGGGAAATGCCTTTAATTATTATTGATGAAACGGAAGATCAAATAAGTCTTTCGGTTTTACAATTTCCCCTATGGTTAGCTTTTGCTCCCGATCCCCAATCACCTAATTATTCGTATGAACGCTTTTAAAGGATGAAGGATGAAGTCAGAATTCAGAATTCAGAATTCTCCGAGTCAGAATTGAGGAGTCACAAAATTTTCCCTTTCCCTTTCCCCCTGCCCTCTTCCCTAGCCCCTAGCCCCTTTCTCCTATGTTTGAAATCTCAATTACGATCGCGCTTTTGCTAGTAGCTTATCTGATCGGTTCTTTTCCGACAGGCTATTTAGCTGTTCGTTGGCTTAAAGGTGTTGATATCCGAGAATTGGGATCGGGATCGACGGGAGCTACCAACGTGCTGAGAACGCTGGGAAAAGCGCCAGCCATCGGCGTTTTGCTGATGGATGCGGCGAAAGGTGCTGTTTCAATTGCGCTTGCTCACTGGACATTTAATTTTTTCCATATAACGAGCATACCTTTACCAACGGTGGTAGCTTTAGCGGCATTATCGGCTGTAATCGGCCATAGTTGGCCGATTTGGTTGGGTTTTAGAGGTGGAAAGTCAGTTGCTACCAGTTTGGGGATTTTGCTGGCGATGTCTTGGCAAGTTGGTTTGGCAACCTTGGGAGTGTTTGCGGTGATGATGGCAATTTCCCGCATTGTTTCTCTCAGTTCGATTTCCGGTGCGATCGCGGTTTCCCTGTTCATGATTATATTTAAACAACCGTTGGCATATCAAATATTTGCGCTCGCGGCTGGCATTTACGTGATTTGGCGACACCGCAGCAATATTCAGCGTTTACTATCAGGAACCGAACCAAAACTCGGACAAAAATTATCAACAGAAACCGAACAAGCACCTTCTTAAACTATTAGCTTAAGTTCCTTTACCTGTGATGCTTCAGATAGTTTGAATTGAAAAAAACCGCTAGGGATTGTGGCATTTGCGGAAGTCCTGCATTCTTTTAACAGGATTTAGCGCGTCTTGTTTTCCCGGAATAATCACATTTCCATTTTCATTACTTACTCCAGATTGACCAACTCCATAAACGGCAATTTTACCACCGCAAACAGTGGTGGTATAGCGTTCGTGGTGATGACCGTGAAATATTTTATTTACTCCCATCGAAGCAGCTAAATCATCTAGTTCTCTAAATCCGTAACGATGAGAAGATGGTGCTTCGTGAGTTACCAAAATATCGGCTTGTTGATCCCAAAGATGGGTGTATTCCTGCCAAAATATACTGACGTGATGTTTGCGGGGGATATTGTCGCGCCAGCGTTCTCCTTTACCGCAAGCATATAATAAGTCTTGCCGACTGCGGAATCTCGGTTTTGCTGGGGGTCGCCAAATCTTTTCCCTAAATATACCGCCTAAACCTGCTACTCGCTTACCATCAATCTCGACTACTCGGTTGTGCAGATTGCGATCGCTAAAGCGTGACTTAAAGAGGTTATCATACCAAAGGTCGCAATCGCCATCGTGGTTGCCGGGGATAAACCAAACTTCCGTTTTATCTACGATATCCGAAAGTTCCTCATCAAGCGATCGCTCTAAATCCATATCTCCCAACAAAATCACCGCTTGCGGAGAATGAGTCTTCACCGCTCTAACGATTGGTTTAAAATCACCGTGGGGATCTCCACAAAATAAAATCACGATCGCGATCGCTCCGGCAACGCCATAAGGGATAATGTGCAAATGCACGCTACTGCTTGTGGTTACTTAACCCTAGTATCACCCCCACTTGCCAGCTTTAGCAGCTTCATTCATTACCATATCGAGCCTTAAAGGTAAAGTTATTTTCTATATAGACGTAAGTATATTTACTTTTCTCAACGTTCAGTGAGTCAAAACGTTAAAGTTGATTACAAAATTAAAAGATAATAATCGGTGCATGATAACCTCTATGGATGTTGACCGATGTTAAGCAAAGGCGCAAAAACAGGGATGGAGAACACATTGCAACTAAATCCAAATCAAGTTTCCCATACTTCCTCTCGTGAAAATTTTAGCGAATACGTCGCCCATCTTCAGCTTCACATGGCCCTGCAAGCCCGTAACTTAGTTCCCAGTTTTACCCAAGCATCTGATAGCCGAGAGGAACTATTGCATCAAACTCAGGCAGACTTTGAAAAACTAGTTTCTCGCCAAATGCGATAACTTAAACAATGGCGGAGCGACTTTGCCGAGTTGCAAGCTAGGCTAACCAAGTTTTGATCAAAAGTTTGCTTTCTCAATATATATAGATGTAGATAAAGCCTAGCTCGCTCCCCAACTAGTTGATTTTGAACAGAAATATCCCACGACTTTCAACAGAAAGATGGGAGGATAGGGGACTGGGGAGAGTAAATTTTCTCACTTCAGCCTTCATCCTTCAAACTTCACACTTCATCCTTTCCTAGACATTACAAAAATCCCGAACTATAATAGGAAATGTAAGACATGGGGCTGTAATGGTTTCGACGTGTTGGCGAAAGCCGCCCCGTGATACAGGTCGAGAGTGAGTCTTCTCTCGTTAATACCGGGCTCAAAAAAAAGTAAATGCGAACAACATCGTTCCTTTCGCTCGTAAAGCAGCTACTGTTGCTGCCTAATAACCTCTAACAGGTTCGAGCGTCTGTAGTCTGACTCCGTTAAGGGCTACAGACCAACCCCAACGGATGCTCTAGCAAAGTTTCTCTGGTTGATTGCTAGCTAAGATTTAACCAGTGCATCCCACCATCCGGGATAAGGGATGGTTCCCGCCCAGAGGATCAGATGGGCTAAACCTGTGAATGAACGGTAGGTAAATACCCGATGCGGACAGCCGTTCAATTCGGCTCAGCTCCACTTTATATAGTTAACACTTATATTTAACGAACCACCCTCTGGAAGGGTGGTTTTATTTTAGATTTTAGATTAGTAAAACGTAAAATTGACTTGCAGACACTAGCAGGTTCATCCATGTCAGAAGTTCTAATTACCGTCGAAGGCGAAGATTCAATTACCGCTACCCAAGAACTTTTAGCAATTCCGGGAATATCGGGAAAGCTGGAAACTGAGGGAGAACCCACCAAAGAAGGGACACTTGCCACAATTGCTACCATCGTGGGACTGACGGTAGGGGTGATAGAGATTGCCGAGAGAATTTACAAATGGTATCAAAAAGCCAAGGAATCTCGACCAGGTAAGACTTTTGACGCGATAATCGAATCACCTAATGGACGATTGCTGCTGGAAGATGCCACAATCGAGGAGATTTGCGAAGCTTTGAAAGCTTTAGACCGTGGTTGAAGAATTTCAGAAACCGGGTTTTTCCGAAAAAACCCGGTTTCTCAGCCACTTATCTACCATATTGAAAAAAGCCACAAATGCAAACCCTCCATATTCGGCTGGCGGAAATTGACGGGGATTATATCGAATTACGTTATTATTTTGACCGTCCCAGTCAGTACGAAACCCAACAACTGCAATTATCCGGCATCGACAACTTGCTCAAACAGGCGAAACGGGATTACTATTTGGGCAGACCCGCTTTAGTGGAAATCGGGAAACAGTTATTTTTCTGGCTGGATGGAAACGGACGCTGGTTAAGTCGCGCTATTGAAAAAACTAAAGATGATGGCTTGATTTTAGCCATTGATGCTGGTCAAAAATTGGCGCATTTGCCTTGGGAAGTTCTCCACGATGACATAGATTTTTTGGTAAAACGAGTTAATCCCGTCACCATTCCCATCCGCCAGGTAGGTTGGGTTGAGGAAACCAAACCCAACATCATCGAAGCGCGTCCTTTGCGGGTATTGTTTATGGCGACATCTCCCCAAGAGGTGGAACCAGTGCTAGATTTTGAACGGGAAGAAGCGCGAATTCTGGAAGATACTGCCGAATTACCGCTAATGTTGCGGGTGGAGGAAAGCGGTTGTATTGAAGAATTGGGAAAACTTTGGAAACGCTACAAAGAACCTTTTGATGTTTTCCACCTGACGGGACACGCTTCGATTCCCACGGCAACACCTTTTACACCTTATTTTATAACCGAAACCGACACGGGGGAAGCTTACCACGCGACCGCCGAGGAAATGGAAAAAGTTTTTCGCCATCGATGGCCACAATTAATATTTTTATCAGGTTGTCGTACCGGACAAGCAGCCGAAAATGGCGCAGTTCCTTCAATGGCAGCCAAATTGATTGAGTTGGGGGCCAAAGCCGTGTTAGGCTGGGGTCGTCCGGTGTTGGAAACTTCCGCGACGGTAGCAGCAGCGAAACTTTACGGCGCATTGGCGGCGGGAGATGAACTAGCGGCAGCTTTGGCTGATACTTATCAATATTTAATCGAGGAAAATATCCCCGATTGGCATTTGCTGCGGTTGTATGTTGGCGGCGAATGTCCTTTGGCGTTGGTGGAACCGTTGGGAGATGCGGTTTGGATACCTAACGAACCTATCCGGCAGCAATTTTTAGACCCCGCTACCCAGCAAGTGCGAGTGGCGACACCGGAAGAATTTGTGGGAAGGCGGCGGACGTTGCAACGCTGTTTGAAGCAATTGCGGAGTTCCAGCAATTTGGGGGTGTTGCTTTACGGTTTGGGAGGTGTGGGAAAAAGTACCGTGACGGCGCGACTGCTGGAACGGTTGATTGGGTATGAAATGATATTTGTTTATCGCGGTTTGGATGAATATAAGTTGCTGCGTTTGTTGGGGGAAAAATGTACTTCCGAGAAAGGACAGGAAATTTTAAATGGTAAATTGCCTTTGATGCAGCGTTTGAGTTTGTTTTTGCAGTCAGGTTTGAATTATCCAGAACAGCGATTTGCGTTTGTGTTGGATGATTTTGAGGCGAATTTGGAATTGCAGAATGGGATGGCGGTTTTGCGGTCGGAAGTTGTGGATGTGCTGATGTCGCTGCTGAAGGGAATAACTAATAGTAAGTTGCCGCATCGAGTAATTATCACTTCTCGCTATGATTTTAAATTACCGGAACTGAATCATCGCTTGTATCGGGAACAGTTGGTGCCATTAAGAGGTGCAGATTTAGAAAAAAAGTATGACCGCCTCGATGCTTTTAATTCTACATCGAAGGTGGATGGGGATTTGCAAGCGAAGGCGAAAATAATTGCGGATGGAAATCCTCGGTTATTAAATTGGCTGAATAATATTTTGCTAGCAAAACGGGTAAATAATCACCTGATTTTGCAGGAGATGGAAAAGGCGGAAGAGGAGTTTCGCAAGAAGATTTCGGCGGCGGAATTGTTGAAGCAGCAGCCAGCAGGTTTGGAGAAGATGCTTGGTTTGGCTTTGGTGTATGAGTTACCCGTACCAAAAGAAGCGATTGCTGCTGTTTGTGGGAATATTTCTAATTTGGATAGTCACGTCGAACGCGCTGGGATTTTGGGTTTATTGGAAATTCATGATCCCCCCCAACCCCCCTTAATAAGGGGGGAGAAATTCCGCGTTCCTCGGATATTGGCATCTTTGCTAGAATTTCCGGCTGATGCAGAAAGTATTTATCGCACTGCTGGACAATTTCTCTATCGGATTTGGTGGGAAGAGTCGGAAACTTATATAGAAGAACAAGCTTTGGAAATTAATCGGTTGGCGTTGCTGGGGAAAGAAACAGAAATTGCGGTAAAACTGGCAAAAGTTCTGGCAATTAACTGGAAAAATAAAAGCCGATTTCGGGAAGCAGTACAGGTATGCAAATCTACCTTAGAACTAAATGAAGATTATCGCCTTTTGCATTCCCTAGCTAATTCTGAAAGAGAATTGGGAGAAGTTGAAATAGCACAGCAGCACTATCAAAAAGCACTCTCACTTTGTCCCCCAGAAGACGAAAAAGAAAAAGCGGCAATTATTCATAATTTGGCTGGTATCTACGCTAACACGGGAGATATCGATAATGCGATCGCATTTTATCAGCAATCTTTGGAACTAAAGGAACGCATTGGTAACGTACAAGGAAAAGCCGCTACTTTGCACCAATTGGCTGGTATCTACGCTAACACGGGAGAGATCGAAAGTGCGATCGCATATTATCAGCAATCTTTGGAACTACAGGAAAGCATTGGTAACGTACAAGGAAAAGCCGCTACTTTGCACTGTTTGGCTATGATCTACGCTAACACGGGAGATATCGATCAGGCGATCGCTTTTTATCAGCAATCTTTGGAACTAGAGGAAAGTATGGGTAACGTGCAAGGAAAAGCGACTACTTTGCACCAATTGGCTAATATCTACGCTAACACGGGAGAGATCGAAAGAGCGATCGCTTTTTATCAGCAATCTTTGGAACTAACCGAACGCATCGGTGAAGTAAAAACAAAAGCCGCTACTTTGAACAATTTGGGTCGTATCTACGCTAACACGGGAGATATCGATAATGCGATCGCATTTTATCAGCAATCTTTGGAACTAACCGAACGCATTGGTGATGTCAAAACAAAAGCCTCTACTTTGCATCAATTGGCTATTATCTACGCTGACGCGGGAGATATCGAAAGGGCGATCGCATATTATCAGCAATCTTTGGAACTAAAGGAACGTATTGGTAACTTGCAAGGAAAAGCCGCTACTTTGAACAATTTGGGTTATATCTACGCTAACACAGGAGATATCAAAAGAGCGATCGCATATTATCAGCAATGTTTGGAACTAACCGAACGCATTGGTGACGTACAAGGAAAAGCTATTACTTTGGAAATGTTGGGACAATTATTAGCATATGAAAGAGGAGAATTTGACACGGCGCTAAATTATTTACAGCAATCTTTGGAAATCTTGCAGCGAATTAAATCACCCAATGCTGAAACGGTTAAACGAATTATTACCCGCGTGCAAAAAATGGCTGCTAGTTAAAAACCTGTCAATTCAGAAAATCCTAGCCTCCAGAAACCCGGTTTCTTCAAGAAACCGGGTTTCTATTTTTCTGTGGGAATGTTTCGCCGTTACCTAGTTTGGGGATGCGTTTTGTTAGTGTTGGCGATGGTGGTTTGGGTGTTTTTCAAACAGGAAAAGCGGGAGGAAAAGCACGATAAGAGTTATAACATGGTGCAAAGAAACCCGGTTTCTTAGAGAAACCGGGTTTCTGGAACACAGCACTTTAGCGCTAAAGCGCAACAACGTACCTAATTAACTACCAAACCTAGCTAACAATTCCTCACGAGATAATTGCAGCGCCAATACCATAATTTCCTCTGGCGGTAATTCCAACAAAGGCTCAATTATTCCCGATAATTCCTCATCCAAATTACCAAATCGCACGCGCAACGCATTTTCTATCATGGTGCGTTTTCCCATCCTTGCTCCTCGTTGTACAGCCTGTTCTTCCCATTGCAAAAGTAATGGTGATAATTCCATAACTAACTCCCTATCTTCTCGATCTACATTTTGACTCGCTTGGATAGTTGCCTGCAAATTAGACAATAATAAAAGAGCGTTTCAACGTAATGGATGATTGGGGGGAAGTGTACCTATTTCATTAATCGCTTGTTTTTGCACATTTCCTTTCCCCAACATTCTCAACCATAGGGTTTCTGGGGTGCGCGGTAACTGGTGAATTACCACAATTGCTGTTTTCAGAATTTCTCCCAGAAAATAAACGCCTTGGGGCCATTTATTTTCATCTTGTTTCGCATTACATCCATTTAAAATGTTTGCCGAAACAGTAGGTGAAAGTATCCACAACCAAGGTAAATCAGCTTCCTCAAGGCGGCTGTTTTCCCGTTGACGCTGACGTTGTAAATTAGCGTGGATATCATATAGTTTACCCATACAACCGCGAATTTGGTTGGGGCTGACAGCGTTGCGGAAAGGTTCAAAGATGGATGGGGTACTGGCGAGTTGTCCTAGCAATCCCAGCACAGTTGCATCGCCTCTAAGTTCGGGTGGATAAGGGGTGAACCACACATCTATTTCTCGCACTTCGCCTGGGACATCTCGGCTGGTTTCTACTTCACCGAGAGGGGTTAATAATTCTTTGAGATAGTCTTTGGCAAATTGGTCGTAAATCAGTCTCGTCATTTATATTCATATTAGTAAGCATTAGTTTATTATTAAGCACGTTAAGAACTATAAAATCGTGCAATGAAACCGGGTTTCTGGAAACCCGCAATTTAGTGCTAAAGTGCAACAACCTACCATATTTTCTATTTAAAGTATTTGAATTTATCCAAATGTACGGCACGGTCAGTTAATTATTGGTTTTAGTGCTTAATGCACCCTATCGTTAGATTCGGATCGGTAAGCTTTATGGTATTGGTTGCTGGTAGTCTATCTACCCAACTCCCATAAAGAGTATTAAGATACGCCCTCTTTGTACTCAAACTCAGGTAAGAATAACCTTAAAGAGATTAAGAGGTTCTGCTAAGCGATGCAGCCGATTCGCACATTTAACGTTACGCCTTCTTTACCCGATCGACTAGAAGCCCTGCGGGAAATTGCCTACAACCTGCACTGGGATTGGAACGTAGATGCTAAAGATTTATTCCGCCGCCTAGACCGGGACTTATGGGAATCGAGCCGTCACAACCCAGTTTTGATGTTGGGTACTATTTCTCAAAAGCGATTGCAAGAAGTAGCTGAAGACGAAGGTTTTATTGCTCAGTTGGAAAGAGCAGCCCAACAGTTAGAAGACTACCGCCACCGATTAACTTGGTATCACAAACGCCGCAAAGGGGTAGCACAAGGACAAGCGTCTTCGGAAGAAAGCGATAGCTACTATTCTCCACACAGCAGCAAAGATTGCTATGCCTATTTTTCAATGGAATTTGGTTTAGCAGATTGCGTTCCTGTTTATTCAGGTGGTTTAGGAGTTTTAGCAGGAGATCATTTAAAATCTGCCAGTGATATAGGCTTACCTTTGGTTGGGGTGGGATTGCTTTACCAAGAAGGGTATTTCAGCCAATTTCTCAATGCAGATGGTTGGCAAACCGAACACTATCCGATCAATGATTTCTACAATATGCCCCTGCATTTGGAATGTCATCCAGATGGTACGGAAATTCGGATTGAGGTAGATTATCCGGGTCGGAAAGTTTATGCTCGGATTTGGCGTATCCAAGTGGGAACGGTGCCTTTATACCTGCTGGATACGAATATTGAAGCTAATGCCAGCCAGTACGACCACGATATCACCGATCGACTTTACGGCGGTGACATCGATATGCGAATTCACCAAGAAATCATGTTGGGTATTGGTGGGGCGCAAGCGCTCAAAGCATTGGGTTACAATCCAACTGCTTACCACATGAATGAGGGACACGCCGCCTTTTTGTCTCTGGAACGGATTCGCATTTTCATGCAGGAACAAGGTTTGAGCTTCCCGCAAGCAATGGCAGTGGTGAGGTCGAGCAATATCTTCACTACTCATACTCCAGTACCTGCGGGGATCGATTTGTTCCCGCCAGATAAGGTGTTGTATTACCTTGGTTACTATGCAGATTTATTTGGCTTGCCAAGAGAAGAATTTTTGGGCTTAGGACGGGATAATACGGGGGATTTGACGGCTCCTTTTAGTATGGCGATTCTGGCAATTAAAATGGCCAGCTTCGTGAATGGGGTGGCCCAGTTACATGGGGTGGTGTCGCGATCGATGTTTCAGGGGTTATGGCCCGGTCTGCCCGTGGAAGAAGTGCCGATTACGGCGATTACCAACGGCGTTCACGCCCGGAGTTGCGTTTCACCCGTAATGCAAAGCTTGTACGATCGCTATTTAGGCCCTCGCTGGGAAAGAGCATCCAGTATTGACCCCCTGTGGGATAGAGTATCCTCAATTCCCGATGAAGAGTTGTGGCGCTATCACGAGCGATGCCGCACCGAGTTAATTGTATTCGTGCGGGAACGGTTAGCGCAAAAGCTGCGGGAAAGAGGCGCTTCTCCTGTGGAAATTGCCCAAGCATCAGAAGTACTCGATCCTGGGGCATTAACAATTGGTTTTGCCCGTCGATTTGCTACTTACAAGCGGGCTACTCTCTGGATGCGAGACACGGAACGCATCAAACGGATTTTACAAGCTAACAAAGATCGCAAAGTGCAGTTTATCATTGCTGGAAAAGCTCACCCTCACGATATTCCGGGGAAAGAACTGATCCGCGCGATCAATCATTTTCTGCGGGAAGAAGGATTGAGCCGCAGTGTGGTATTTATACCCGATTATGATTTGCACGTAGGTCGGATGATGGTGGCTGGCTGCGATGTGTGGCTGAATACTCCCAGGCGTCCTAGAGAAGCATCTGGCACCAGTGGGATGAAAGCATCGATGAATGGCTTGTTAAATTTGAGCGTTCTGGATGGCTGGTGGGATGAAGCTGATTACGTGCGGACTGGTTGGCCCATCGGTCACGGGGAAGATTATGCCGATCCTAATTATCAAGATGAGGTGGAAGCGAATTCTTTGTATGAGTTGCTAGAGCAGGAAGTCGTACCCTTGTTTTATCAACGGGATATGGAGGGTGTTCCCCGTGGTTGGGTAAGTAAGATGAAGAATGCCATCCGGATCAATTGTCCGTTCTTTAATACTGCCAGGATGGTGCGGGATTATGCGAAACGGGCTTATTTTCCGGCTAGCGATCGCTACTATACGATGATCGGCGATGGCTACGCACCTGCCAAAGAACTGGCTGATTGGAAACAAAAGGTACTCGATCGTTGGTACAACATGAAAATCGAAAGCGTCGATGTATCGGAAGGAAACCAACTTCAAGTTAACCAAACTATTAATGTCAAAGCACGAGTTAATTTGGCAGGCTTGAGTGCAAATGACGTGCAAGTAGAACTTTATACTGGTTTGGTGGATGCTACTGGTAACATCGTTAACGGGGTGCCAGCGGCGATGGATTATCAAGGTTCTGAACCGAATTCGGGAATTAGCATTTATACGGGCAACATTACTTATACCTCCAGCGGTTTACAAGGAATGTCGCTGCGGGTGCTTCCCAAACATCAATATCTCAGCAGTCCCTACGATTTGGGATTGGTTCTTTGGGCAGACTAATAGTAATGCCAGTGGCTAGTTATTGTCGTTGAGGCTGGTAACGGGTAGTAGGTAGTGGAGAATGGAAAAAAGAAAATTATTCCACCAGCCCTACCGACTACCAGTTCGCTCAATTGCCATCACGTTTATTATTCACAGCAGGGGGGAGTAGGAACAAGGGAGAAAGATTAACGATACGGAAATAAGTGAATTGGTAATTACCGATCGCCAGCTGGGAATACCAAATCCGCGTTAACAACTCTAATAAAACGACTACGCAAACTTCATCCGCATTCGTACAAAAGGAAAGATTTATGACAAATTTTACGTGAATTGGTCTAAAATCATCCCGCTATCACTACTCAATAACTACTATCCACTTGTATTAGCTACTAATAACTAAAATCATCAAGGACGATCGAAAAAATGTCAAAAGTATTAGTGGTGGATGATATAGCTACCGAATTAGAAATTATTTGTCGCATTTTACAAGAGGCAGGCATTACCGTTGAACGAGCGAATGACGGAGATGAAGCACTCGCCCGCATTGATGAATCGCCTCCCGATCTGGTGATTCTAGATGTAGTAATGCCTACGATGAATGGATTTGAAGTGGTGCGAGAACTGCGGGGGAATGAAAAAACCAAACATTTACCCGTGGTATTCTGCACTCAAAAAAATACTGCTATAGATAAAATATGGGGGATGGATATGGGTGCGGATGCTTACGTTACTAAACCTTTCGATCCGCAACAATTAATTGACATCGTAAAAAAACTAATGGTTAATAGCTAATAGAGCCAATCGATCTTAAATTTAAGTCATTGGTAATTGTTTAGTAAACGTTACCCAATGACACATGACAAATCACAAATGACAAATAAAAAATTTGTTCTGTTTGGTCAAGATAAAAGCTTGTTTGCCCTGGATTTAATGGCAGTGCGAGAAGTACTTGTCTTGCACCAACAAGCAATTACCCCCGTACCAAATATCGTGCCGTTTTGGTTGGGATTAACCAACCTGCGCGGTGAAATTCTCGCAGTAGGAGATTTCGGTCGTTTGCTGAATGTAACGCCAGTGCATCGGGATGCTTCGGAAAGTCGAATTTTGATCGTAGAAACTCCCGATCCTAATGATATGAGACTATCGTCAATGCGAATGGGTTTGGCAGTTTCTTTTGTGGAAGGAGTAGTACCTTTAAATACAGAACAAATTGTTTCAGCAGTAGATGTAAGTGAAGAATTGGCTCCTTTTTTACGAGGATTATATGATTATCAAGGACGTTTGCTAATGATTTTAGATATAGAGGCAATTTCTTTAACTAATATGGTGGAGATGCAGGCTAAGCGATCGCTAATTTAACTAATATAGTTCGATGATGGCTGGAATAACAAAGAATTAAATAAATTCTTGAGAAAATAGCATCCAAAAAAAACAGGGAGATTTTTATATGGAAGATTCCACAGAGATAGTCAACCAAATGTCTGTAGAAGAAATAATCGTTAAATTACAAGATATTTCTAGAAAAGCTAGCATTATAACGATTGCGATCGGCTGTATCGTGATTGTGGGTTGGATATTCAACATTGCCAGCTTAAAAAGCATTTTGCCCGGGTTAGTTACGATGAAAGCGAATACGGCAATTGGTTTGGTGCTGGCAGGGACAAGCTTGTGGATGTGGCATCAATCTCAGAAAAAAATCAACCGAAAAAAAAGACGGGGGGAAATAGAAAAGTTTTTGTCATCTTTTCCTTCTCAAACTACGATTTCTCCCCAAGAAAAATGGGCGATGATTTGCGCGATCGCAGTTTTTACGATCGGCTTACTTACCTTATTACAATATATTTTTGGATGGAACTTCGGCATAGACGAACTGTTATTTAAAGATGCGCGAACAGCAGTCGGAACTGCTTCTCCCGGTCGTATGGGGGCGAATACCGCAGTAAACTTTGTCTTGCTGGGTACGGCGCTTTTCCTATTATTGAAAAAAACTAAATATCAACTAGCTCAAACACTCACCATAGCAGCTTCTTTTGTCGCTTTTGTCGGGCTACTCGGTTATATATATAGCGTTCGCTCTCTTTACGGGATCGGTTCCTACACCCAAATGGCACTGCATACAGCAGTTGCATTTTTGATACTTTGTATAGGCATTTTATTTAGTCGTCCAGAACAAGGATTAATGACCATTTTGATCGGCCAAAACATAGGAGGTTTGATCGCTAGACGTTTAGCTATAGCAATAGTGGGAATTCCACCTGTAGTTGGTTGGTTAATTTTAGTCGGTCATCGGGGAAAAAACTACGATACGGAACTTGCCATATCTCTTCAAGCAGTGATAAGTATTGCCATTTTTGGCGTGATAATTTGGTGGAACGTCAGACTTTTAAATGCCGTAGATATGAAACGCCTAAAGGCAGAAGAAGAATTTCGCAGCTTAAATGCAGATTTGGAGAAAAGAGTGAATGAAAGGACAACCGAGTTAATTCATTCTAATCACGAACTACAGAAATTGCAAAATGAATTGAACATTCGTCAAGATGCCTTGGATCGGGCTGCGATCGTCAGCGAAACAGATGCCGATGGAATTATTACTTATGTTAACGATAATTTTACGAAAATTTCTGGCTACAGTCGCGAAGAATTACTCAATCAAAATCATCGGTTAATTAATTCCGGTTACCATTCACAAAAATTCTTTGCCGATATGTGGGAAACCATTACTAAAGGTCAAGTGTGGAAAGGGCAAATAAAAAATAAAAGAAAAGATGGCTCGTTTTACTGGGTAGATTCTACTATTGCCCCTATTTATAATGCTAACAGCGAAATTGTTAAATACATCGGTATACGCTTTGATATTACCGAACGGAAACTAGCGGAAGAAAGATTAGAAAGGCTAGCAGCCGAACGAAAAGAAGAAGCCGATTATATCAATCAACAAGTTTTAAAATTGCTGAATGAAATTAAAGGTGCAGCCAAGGGAGATTTGACAGTTCGCGCTCAAGTGACTAATGATTCTTTGGGCGCTGTGGCGGATTCTTTTAACTTTTTGGTTGGTTCTTTAAGGAAAGTAGTTAATGCTATTCAAGACCTTTCTAAAGAAGTACATACTGCTACTAGTACTTCCATTAACAACACCAGTCAGCTAACCGAACAAGCACACCATCAAGCAGAGCAAATAGATGGAATGTTGCAACAAATCGAACGAATGGTAAATTTAATTAAAGATGTTTCTGATGTGGCAAAAAGAGCAGAAGAAGTTGCAGAGCAATCTGCTCAAACTGCCCAAGCAGGTGGACTAGCGGTAGACCGAACCGTAGAAGGAATTAACGAACTGCGCCAAACGATCGCCCAAACATCAAAAATGATGAAAAGATTGGGAGAAAGCTCCCAACAAATCGGTAAAATTGTTAACTCAATTTCGCAAATTGCCGCTCAAACTAACTTGCTGGCTTTGAATGCAACTATTGAGGCGGCGAGGGCTGGCGAACAAGGACAAGGCTTTGCAGTAGTAGCGGAAGAAGTGCGTAAATTAGCGGAAAGGTCGGCTTCCGCAACGGAAGAAATTTCCGAGATCGTGAGCGCTATTAAAGACGAAATTAGTAAAGTGATGGCAGCGATGGAATCGGGGACTCAAGAAGTAGTAGAAGGTACTCAATTAGCTGCCGAAGCTAAGACTAACTTGATTGCAATTATTGCGGTGAGTCGAGAGATGAATGGTTTAATCCAAAATATTACCCGCGCTGCTAAAAAACAAGTAAATTTTGCCGAACAAATTTCTGGTAGTATGCAGCAAGTAAATACTATTTCTAATACTACTGCTCAAAAATCTATGGAGGTGCAAACTTCTTTGCATGGGCTATCTGTAGCGGTTAATAAGTTACAAAATTCGGTGGCAAACTTCCGTAGTTAGTCTTGAAAACAAAAAAATATATGGAATTTGAAGAATTTGATGATTTAATTGGTATATTTATTGCGGAAACTCAGGAATTTTTGCAATGTTTGGAAACCAACCTGCTAGCTTTAGAAAGTAACCAAATATTTGAAGAGCGGTTGCAATCGGTGAAAACTCTTTTTCGAGCCGCTCATTCAATTAAGGGTTCTGCTTCAATGTTTGGGTTGGACATTTTATCAAAAGCGGCTCATTCTTTAGAAGATTGCTTTGCAATTTTACGAGATAGCGAAGAACTTTCTCAGTTAGAACCGCAGACGATAACGGCTTTACTTAAAGGGGTAGACAGCCTAAGAAAAATTGCCGATCGCGCTTGTTTCCAAAAGAATAATGCTGTGGCGATTGCAGCGGGAATCACCTACACATACGAAAATTTGCCGGATTTGGAGAGCGCTACGCTCGCTGATATGGAGGCGATCTCTCAAATTAAAACCCAACTGGAATCTAAGTACGGCAAGCAAGAAGAAAAGACGATTGCATCGATTAATAATTCGCTGAATATGACAGTAATTAAGTCTATATTTGAAAGCGAATTAGTATCTGTTTTTAGTCAATTAGAAACAGAAATATCCCAATGCAATGCAGATAACTTAACTCAAACTTTAGCGGCAATTAACGATATTTATTACCAAATTTCCGGGGTGGCAGGAATGTTACAACTACCCTTGTTAGCTGAAATTGCCGAGCAATTAAGAGCTTCGATCGATACACCCGATCTAACGGTAGAACAATTGCAATCCTCTGGATGGAGAATTGCTCAAAATTTGCAAACAATTCGCACCCAAATTTTGCAGGGAGAAGAAATTAAACTACCGCCTGCTGTAAATGAGGATAGAGACACGGAAGAAGAGCAGGAAAGCGAAATAACGCAGGAAAATTTATCCTTTTCTCCCTTACCTTTGCTCTCTTTGCCCTCTGTTTCTTCTTCCCTTACTCCCTCGCCTACTACATGGCAACGTCCTACAATTCGAGTAGATGTGGAACGTTTAACAGAGTTAATTAATTTAGTCGGAGAGTTAGTAATTAATCGAACCAATTTTGAGGTTCAGGAAGCGCAGTTACGGACTGAAACTAAACGCATTCGCAAAAGCATTTTAACTTTGCGTCAATTTGGCAGTCAACTCAGAGAAGAATACGATACGTTGGCAAGTGAAGGAAAAAGAGAAGGAAGCGAAAAGAAAGGAAAAAATCCACTTCATCAAGGGATTTTTGATGCTTTGGAATTAGATCGATATACGGAATTTCACGCCACTGCTACAGAAGTCATTGAAGTTACTCAAACGATCGCGCAATCTGCTAGCGCGATCGATGAATTGGCGATTAAATTCGAGCGGAGTACCGATCAACTGCGTCGAATTACCGATCGATTGAGAAGTCGCGTGATGCAGTTGCGCGTGGTGCCTTTTAGTCGCGCTGTCGATCACTTACCGAGAGCATTGCGAGAATTAAGTCACGCTTACAACAAAGATGTGAATCTGTTGTTATTGGGAAGAGATACTAAAATTGATGAAGGTTTATTAGATGCTTTGCGAGAACCTTTAGTACATTTGTTACGCAATGCTTTCGATCACGGAATCGAACCGCCAGAAGTACGCCTAGCAGCAGGTAAACCCGCCACCGGACAAATTGAAATTGAAGCGCGTCATCAAGGGGGACAAACTATTATTACCGTTACCGATGATGGGAGGGGAATCGATCCGGAAGAAATCAGAAATAAGTTAATTAAAATGGAATTGTTGCCAGCGGAACAAGCATCTAATCTTCAAATTCCCGAACTTTACGAGTTTCTATTTTGGCCTAGTTTTAGTACGGCTAGTCAAATTACCGATCTTTCTGGTAGAGGGGTAGGACTTGATGTGGTTCGTAATAATTTGCGACAAGTAAGAGGCAATGTAAAAGTAGATTCTCGTCTCGGTAAAGGCACGAGTTTTATTTTGAAATTGCCGCTGATGCTTTCGATTACCGATGCTTTAATGGTGAGAGTCGATCGCAATACGATCGCAGTTCCCTTAGATGCAGTTGAAGAAATTCTTCACATTCAAGGTAACGAAATTCACATGGCAGGAAATCACCCCATGTTAAGGTGGCAAGGTGAGTTTATTCGCTTGGTTCGTTTGCAAGAATTACTCAAATATAACTTACCGCACCCTGATGGCCCTTCTCCCGATCCTTTGAACCAAGATTACATTCCGGTGATGGTTTTAGCTGGTAGTGAAGGGGTGTTAGCAGTTGCGATCGAACGGATTATCGGTCAACAAGAAATCGTGGTTAAACCTTTACCTTCTCCTTTGTCTAAACCTAGCGGTATAGTTGGTTGCACGATTTTGGGTGATGGTGAAGTCGTGACAATTTTGGATGTAGATGATTTAATCGAGCAATTTTACAATCACGGCAGTCCAGCTATTTCAATATCTTCTAAATCCCCTAATTGGTCAACTACGGAAATACTTCTACCCCCTCCTATTTCTCAACCACAAATTTTAGTAGTAGATGATTCTTATACTATTCGGCAGTTATTATCTGTCACTCTTACTCGCGCTCGTTATCGAGTAATTCAAGCTAAAGATGGTCAAGATGCTTTGTTTAAATTAGAAGAAGGTATGGATTGTCATTTAGTAATTGCTGATATTGAAATGCCTCGGATGGATGGATTTGAACTATTACGAAATATCAAATCAAATCCCAAGTTGGCTCTTATTCCAGTGGCAATGTTAACTTCTCGTTCTGGTGCAAGACATCGACAAATGGCAATGGAATTAGGTGCAGTAGAATATTTTACTAAGCCTTATAATGAAATTCAGTTATTAGATGCGATCGCTAAATTAATTAAAAGTTAAATCAGACTAAAATCCTCAGTTCTCTTAAAAGTCAATCTAAAATCGAAATGACTCGACGCTTCCGTAGTAAACGCTTTATTCCTAATCGTACTCTCGCTCGCAAATTAGTTGTGTTTCAATTAGGTAGTGAAAAATATGCTATCTCTATTGAACGAGTATATCGCATTCTCAATAATTTTAAACTTCACGGTGTTTCAGAAAGCGGACGTAGTTTAATATCTTATAACAATGAAATAATTACTATTATCGATCCTTCTCAGCTTTTAGTGAGTAGCCGCGACGATAGAGAACGGCAATATTTGATTATTTGTACTCTAATTGACGGGCAAAATTTTGGGATTACGGTTCCGGAAATACCTAGCGTTTTAGAAGTTGCAGAAGATAAGTTTGGAGATGTTCCTGAAATTTATCAACAGGGTAAAGTATCAGATGCGATCGAAAAAGCGATCCAACTTGAAGATAGTAAAATTTTATTTTATTTGAATTTGGATAAATTGATGAAAAATGCGATCGCTTAATCCGAATAGAAACCCGGTTTCTATGTACCCCATTCAAATGGAAAGCGCCGTAACTTTTCGGCTGGGAATCACGATGTAACCAGTTTCGCGATCGCCTAAAACTATGTTTTTTTCCAAACCCCAATACCACCAGTAAGCAGCTACATAAGCGCAAATTAAACTATCTAGTTTATCTTCTACATTTTTCAATGCCGAACCAGTAAAAGGAATCTCAGGTAAAGCATCTAATTTAAGAGCGGGTTCTAGAGTTGGCAAATAATCTAAAATGTATTGACGGAGTTTGATTAATTCAGCGCGACGTTCGGAAAGTTTACCTTTTTTGTATTTGAGGATGCGTTCTAAACCGAATAAGTTAACAATCGCTGGATGCGGAAATACTTCGATTTGAAATCTGCTTAATTTTTGCGTTTCTATAGTTGGCGCGTGAACGAAACCCAATGCTTCTAAACTTAAGCCGAATTCTACCGTGCGTTGAGCAAAAGGGCGTCCTAAATTAGCAGGATAACAGGCGGCGTGATAGCGATGAAAATGTTTGTGAGTAAGTTTATCTGGTAAGCGCATTCCTGTTGCATTGGGAATGAGAGTTGGGGCGTCAACTGCAACGATAGCGGGTTCTGGTGCTGGTGCATAAGTATCGATCCAAGTGAGGATATCGGTAATTGATACGATGCAATCTAAATTTAATAGATGTAATTGGTTATCTTGCCAATTTAGGCAACATAATCCGCTTGCGCCTGTTTTCCAACCGAGATCGATGCCGAGGAATTTAATCATCTATTTAGTGTACTCGATCGGCTCGCAGGTTGAAACCTGGGGCTACACAAACGAAGTCCGCCTTCGCGGACTCTTTTAACCCGCGAAGGCGGGTTTTGTTTGTGTAGCCACGAATTCTATTCGTTTGGGCATTTGGTGGTTAGTCTTTTATTCAGATAAAATAATCGAAATTAATCGTTGCTCTATCTCATTAATATAAGCTGTTAAACCTGTATGAACACCTCTTTTTAGTAGGAGTTCCAAACTCGTCTCTTCCCAACATTGCTGTTCCCGTTCCATTTTTCCTTCTGTAAGATTTTCCACAACAACTTTAGGATTTCTAATTCGATCGGGTTCTTCAAATGAGTTAGATCGTAATCTGTGTGACTCCTCGCAAGGATCGAAATTTAATTTAGTTTTTATCTCTTCTAAAATTCGTGTTTCTTCTTGACTAAGTGGAATAAAACCATTTAAAACCCAAGCTTCTCGATTTCTGTCGGCTGTACCGATAACAATCTCTAACTTAGGTTGTCGATCGATATGTTCTGAACGCGCTTGCTCGATATGTTCTCTTCGCTCATGTTGATTATCTAAATCACGAATAAAAATAACCGCTTTAATCTGTCGTGTTTTCTGAAGAAATCTTACTAAATTCAGAATTTTTATCGCCGCCGCGCCATCACTTTTTAATGCTCCATCTTTACCATGACCTAAAAATCTTGGTAGACGAAATCCTAAACTTTTAAAAAAAGTAATAATTTGATTAATATCTTTCCAACAGGAATATT
>DATNQN010000058.1 GCA_036703985.1 Leptolyngbyaceae cyanobacterium | reverse complement strand
GATTTAATTGCTTTGTCGTATAAATTTATGGCTTCATACCAGTTACCCGATATGCGGGTGATTTCTGCGGCGACTAACAGATATTGATGTTGGAAATTTTCTGGACATTGCTCTGCCCATGCCTTCAGGCGTTGTTGATTGGCTTCTAATTTTTGCCAGTATTTCTCCTTCTCGGTTTCGTCAGCTTGGGGATAAAGAGCAACGAGATTTAATGAGTAATAAAAATTCAGCTTAGCGATAGATATAGTTCCGGGAATAAAAGGTGTTAATTTCTCGGTTTCTTCCAGATAAGATAATTCTGGTAGCTGACCGTATAAATAGAGAATTTGAGCTTTAAAAATTTGGTAGAAGCAAATGGCTGCGAGGGTTTGCTCGGTTTGACAAGTCGCAAAAAAAGCAGACTCATCTTCCTCTTCGGTGGCAAAACGAAATTTATCCTCAGTTAAACCAAGGAGGTTTTGGATGAGAATTTTAGCTGCTAAAATACAATTTTTTGCCCAGCTATTTTGAGTTTTTTTAGCAAATTCTAACTTCTGAGAGGCTTCCTGGAACAAGGAATCTAAATTTTTGCCTTGACAAATGAGGTTGTATAAATTGTACGTATAAATATATCCAGTAACTTGGAAATCGCCCACTTGCAGCCCAGCATCAACTCCTTCAGCATTGATACTTTCAGACAGTTTGACGTGCATCAGCCAGGGCGATATTTGATTAGCATGAAATTGAGCTACGACAACCTTAGAAGCTAAATCTTCATACTTATTGGCTAGCTTCATCCCCAGAGAAGTGTATTCATAGCCCGATTGGTAGTCATGCAAGTCATGAGCGATAATACACGCCATGAAGCTATAAATCATTGCCGATACTGGGGTGTGACCGTATTTCAGATTGAGATTAACGGCTTTAACTCCGATGACGTTCCTCAGTATTGGATTGATAGCCCAAGCAATTGGAAAAATACGAGAAAGGATTTTTAAAATAGCTTTTTTCTCTGGAATTTCCATTTCTGGGCTGTTATACAACGAACAAATTTCTCGTGTCCCTAAATTTTCTCGGTATTCCTGAATTTCGCTATCAAAGGCAGCTTGAAGGTTATCTGTTGGTAGGTCGCTTCCCAACAGCTTTAGGATTGTTATACCAACTTCAAGTGCCTCTTCATATCTTGCTAATAACGTATATTGATTCATCCGTAAATAGTAAAAATCGGCACTATCAAATCCAGGTTTGGCTTGTTGGATTGATTTTTCGATTAAAGCTTGGGATTGCTCAAAATTTCCATTGAGATACTCGACTTCTGCGAGTTGTTTGTAAAGGTCAATCGCCATTGCATAATGCTGTTGCCAAATATCTCCCGGAAACATATCATTGGCAAGAATTAGATAGTCTCTGGATGCCGCATACGCAGTTGCTTCTTTGGCTTTGTTCCCGGCGCGTAAATTTAATTCTGCCAGTTCGATTTTTTCGCGATCGCTCTCCAGTAATCCTCGACCTTTATTGAGATGATCGACTAAGGTAAACAGGTTTTCTCCTAAATCTGCTTTACCGATTTTTTTCAGCAATAACTTGCCAATTTGAAGATGTACGGACTGCTTGCGTTCCTCATCAATCAAAGTATAAGCTGCTTGTTGCACGCGATCGTGTTGAAATTTATATTCTTCGACAATCAATGCAGATTCGATAGGTGCTTTTGAAGCAGTAATTTTTAAGGATGAAGTTGGCTGAATCAAGCCTAATTGAATGGCTGGCAAGAGATTTTGGAAAGTTTTGGCAGCGGAATTTTTGCAAATTTTGCAGAGAGTTGTGAGATCGAAGCGATTGCCAATGCAAGCAGCTAGATATAATGCTTTTTGAGTTGTTTTTTGCAGTTTTCTCAGTTTATCCAGCATCAAGTCAACTACATTATCTGTGATGCCTAAAGCTTCAATTTGAGCGATATCCCATTGCCAACATTTCTGAGCGCGATCGAAACTGAGTAAATTTTCTTGATAAAGAGTTTTGAGGAATTCATTAATGAAAAAAGGATTGCCAGATGTTTTTCGATCGACTAATTCTGCTAGCAGTTGAACGCTTTCTGGTTCCTGGTGAAGCGCATCGGCAATCAGTTGTACTATTTCTGAAAGTTGCAGAGGAGAGAGGATAATTGTATTAACGATCGCGCCTTGTTCTTGCAAGCGATCGCGCATTTTGATTAAGGGGTGATTCAGATCGACTTCGCGATCGCGATAAGCACCAATGCACATTAGATATCCTAAATCGCGATCGTTCACGATCGCTTCCAGCAACTTTAACGTTGCGGAATCAGCCCATTGCAAATCGTCGAGGAAAATAACTAACGGGTGTTCTTTCTGACAAAAAACTCGCAGGAAATTTAGGAAAACACTATTGAATCGATTTTGCCTTTCTGTGGCTTCTAGAAGCTGCACGGGAGGCTGGGAACCGATAATTTGTTCGATTTCGGGAATCAGATCGATGATGACCTGTCCGTTGGCTCCCAAAGCAGCCAGAAGTTTTTCTCGCCACTGAGCTAATTGAGCGTCACTTTCCGTCAGCAGTTGTTGAACTAAAGACTTAAATGCAGATGCAATCGCCGAATAGGGAATATTGCGCTGAAACTGATCGAATTTACCGGAAATAAAATAGCCGCGTTGCTGGGTAATTGGTTTGTAAAGTTCTTGGATCAGGACTGATTTACCGATACCAGCATAACCACCTACTAACACCATTTCAGTTGACGTTTGACTTGTTCCTTCCGCGATTCTTTGAAAGGTGGAAAGTAACGTTTCTATTTCCACTTCTCGTCCGTAAAGTTTTTGGGGAATTGCAAATCGATCGGAAGTATCGTAACGACCGAGAGGAAAATTTAAAATTTTGCTGTTTTGCTGTAATTGATGCAAACATTCTTCTAAATCTGCTTTTAGCCCCAAGGCACTTTGATAGCGATCTTCCGCATTCTTCGCCATCAATTTCATCACGATATCTGAAATAACCTGTGGTATTTCTTCTTTATTTTTGAATTTTGAACTTTGAATTTTGAATTGTTCGGGCTGTTTGGCAAGATGACAGTGAACTAATTCTAATGGATCTTCTGTTTCAAACGGCAGTTTTTGGGTGAGTAATTGATAAAAAGTTGCGCCGAGTGAGTAAAAATCCGTGCGGCGATCGAGAACTCGATTCATTCTGCCAGTTTGCTCCGGCGACATATAAGCTAATGTCCCTTCTAAAAGATGGGGATTTTTAATAGTTGGATTTTCGCGGGTAAATTTTGTGGAAATGCCAAAATCAATAATTTTGATTTGTCCGGTTTGGGGATTGTAAACAATATTAGAAGGGTTAATATCTTTATGAATAATATTTGCCTCATGAATTTCGCCAAGTGCACCTGCAATCTGGATGGCAATGGAGAGAAATTCTGAAAGCGAAAATGTTTGGGATCGTAACAAAACATCGAGGGATTGTCCGCCAAAATCTTCTAATACCATCGCCAGAGTATTTTTATAGGGCAATAAATCGTATGCTTTTATTGCACCATCGATTTGGAGGGATTTAGTAATTTCGTATTCTTGTTTGTATCGAGTTAATTCTGCGGGATTTGGATAATCTTCCTTGAGAATTTTTAGAATAACGGGATGGGGGGATGGGGAGATGGGGGGATG
>DATNQN010000057.1:300000-443537 GCA_036703985.1 Leptolyngbyaceae cyanobacterium | reverse complement strand
ACCGTTCCCACAGGTTGGCGCTTTCGCGACGTTGAATGGTGGTGGTCATGTTTGGATAATTGCTATGTATTTTTCGAGGTACGAGGTAGTGTTTTCTCTACCTGTCTTTAGATTAGAGCTTTTGTTTCGTTTTGTAAAGGGGTTTGATAAAAAATTTTTTTAGTAGCCTCTGATGTAACTAGAGAGCGTTAGCTGGAAAAAAAGATAAAAAAATAGATAAAATATCCAATTTAAGCAATAAAATAGCTGAATATGTCGAATTCAGCTTTATTAAACGAACTGAGCGCAGCCCGATCGTCTTTAACGTGTTTCACCATAAGGTAATATGGCTATTGTGAGATTAATTTAAAATATAAAATTTATTATTAATTTAGATGTAACAAATCTTAGAACGTATCTAAGTTTTTTTGACTAAAAGGTGTTTTTACTTATGATAAAATAGGATGGCAAATGATTTAATATGATAAATATAAAAATTAATTTAAAAATAATTAATATGTACTTTTACAGCTATCTATAAATAAACAATAATGTTGGCGAAACTATCTTTACAAACAAAAGCGATCGGTTTTGCGATCGCTCTTGGTACATTACCCGTAATGGCCATCGGCATTGTATCTTACCACTTTGCCAACCGCACGATTACCCAAGATGTGATGCAATTCCAAAAAGCTTATGCGGTGGAAGTGGCAGACAAGCTCAGTCGCTTTATGTTCGAGCGCTATGGAGATATTCAAGCGATCGCGAATTTACCAATGTTTGCCAATTCTAGCGTCAATCAACTTATATCTAAACAAGAAAAAGAGGAAACGCTGAATCGTTATATAGATAATTATCAAGTATACGATAACATTGCTATTTTTGATTTATCGGGAAATTTAATTGTCAAATCAAGAGGAGAAGTAACAGGTAATCATAGAGATCGAGACTATTTTCAAGAAGTGATTAAAACAGAACGTCCTATAATAAGTTATCCAAAAGCTTCGCAGTCAAATGGTGATTGGTCAATTTATTTGGCAGCACCAGTCAGAGATATAGTCTCAGGTAAGATCGTTGGAGTAGCGCGATCGCGATTACCTGTTAAGTTTATTCAACAACGCATTCAAAATCTTACTAACGGAGAGCAGCAATCGCACGTACTTGATGAGGCTGGTACAATTTTCGTAAGTGCCAATGCCAAAGAAGTCGGTCAAAATATCCAGTTAGAGTATCCCGTATGGACGCAGTTACAAGCAGCAAAACAAGCAGATGTTAGGCTTCTTTTTTCTCAAACTGACAAAACTGCAAAAGTGCTAGCCACTGCTCCTACCCCTCCACTAGTAGGAATGCCTAACTTAAATTGGACGATCGTAGTCGATAATAATGCAGAAACGGCGTTTAAAGCACAAAGAGAACTACTAATTGCCTTGTTGCTCGGAACTGGAATAACTGCTTTAATTGTCAGCGCGATCGCTGCTGTTATTGCCAGACAAACTACTAAATCAATCAATCATATTGTTTATAACATTACTACTTCTACTACTGAAATTGCTTCTACAGTTGAGCAACAAGAAAGAGTTGCTACTCAGCAAGCTACTTCTGTTAATCAAACTACCAGTACCATGACTGAGTTAGGCGCATCTTCCAGAACTTCTGCCGAACAAGCAGAGTCATCGGCGCAGAATGCACGTCAGTTACTAGATTTAGCGGAATCATCATCAGCCGCAGCGCATGAAGTTTTAAACTTAGCTGAAAAAGGAAATCTGACGGTAAAACGAACTTTAGAAGAAATGTCTGATTTGAAAAAAAAAGTAGCAGCGATCGCACAACAAACAATACACTTAAACGAACAAACTAACCAAATCGGTACGATTATTAACATTGTCAGCGACCTAGCCAGTCAAACAAATATGCTGGCTCTCAATGCTGCTGTAGAAGCAGTTCGCGCAGGAGAATATGGCAAAGGATTCGCCGTAGTTGCGGCGGAAATTCGCAAATTGGCAGACCAAAGTAAACAATCGACGCAGAAAATAAATACCTTAGTTATCAGCATCCAATCAGCGATCGATTCCACTGTTACGGTAAGTAATGAAGGTAGAAAAACAGCAGAAGAAGGAATCAAGCTTTCTCAAGAAACAGCCGAAGCTTTTACTAACGTAACTCAAGCAATTAACGATGTAATTTTAAGCAAGCAACAACTTTCCCTAACAGCTATTAATGATATTGTAGTAAGCGCTCAACAAATATCCCTAACTGCACAACAGCAAGCGATCGCGATCGAGCAAGTAGTAGAAGCAATGAACAGCCTCAACCAAGGAGCAGGAGAAACTGCCACTGGGATTACTCAAACTAAAATCGGAATTCAAAAACTCAACCAAGCTGCTCAAAACTTGAAAGCAATAGTGTAACAATTTGTCATAGAATTTTAACAAGTAACTATTCTTGCCAACAATCAAACTAATGACCTACTACATCTCCCCCAGGTTTCTTGACAAACTTGCCGTTCATATCACCAAAAACTTTCTAGATATTCCTGGAGTCAGAGTACCCTTAATTCTGGGAATTCACGGACGCAAAGGAGAAGGAAAATCCTTTCAATGTGAATTAGTATTCAAAAAAATGGGTATTGAAGCAGTACACATTTCCGGGGGAGAATTAGAAAGCCCAGATGCGGGAGATCCAGCGCGTTTACTGCGTTTACGTTATCGAGAAGCCGCCGAATTAATTCGGGTACGCGGCAAAATGACTGCCATCATGATCAACGATTTAGATGCAGGTGCAGGACGCTTCGATCAAGGTACTCAATATACCGTGAATACCCAGTTGGTGAACGCTACGCTAATGAATATTGCGGATAATCCTACTAACGTACAACTTCCCGGTAGTTATGATGCTACTCCCATTCATCGAGTACCGATTATCGTAACCGGAAATGACTTATCTACTCTTTACGCGCCATTAATTAGAGATGGTAGGATGGAAAAATTTTACTGGGAACCCGATCGACAAGATAAAATCGGTATTGTTGGCGGTATTTTCTCTGAAGATGGGCTACCGCCGCATGAAATTGAACAATTAGTCGATAATTTTATCAATCAATCTATTGACTTTTTTGGGGCATTGCGATCGAGAATTTATGATGAACAAGTGCGTCATTTCATTCATCAAGTAGGTGTGGAAAAAGTGTCTTCTCGCGTAGTTAATAGCTCGGAAGGACAACCAATTTTTCAAAAGCCAGATTTTCGACTTGCTCGCTTGATTGAATTTGGCAATTTGATGGTTGAAGAACAACAGAGAATCCAGAATTTGCGATTGGTAGAAGAGTATAATGCCAGACGATTATCGGGACTTCAATCAACTCTTAACCCCGCTACTGCTACGCCTAGTAGTAGCGAAACAAAAGCCGAACCAACTTACAAAATTAATTACTCTCACCATAATGAAGGGGTAAATAATTCAACCAAAGTCGAACCAACTTATAAAGTTAATTATTCTGGTAGCAGTAACGGTCAGGTCAAAAATTCTCAACTAAGCCCAGAAACTCAAGAACAGGTACGCCAGTTGCTCTCCCAAGGATACCGCATCGGAGTAGAACACGCTGATGAACGGCGTTTCCGCACTCAATCTTGGCAAAGTTGCGCCCCTATTCAGACAAATGAGGCTTCGGAAGCGATCGCAACTCTAGAATCCTGCTTAAATGACTACACGGGAGAATACGTGCGTTTAATTGGAATTGACCCCAGAGCTAAACGAAGAGTAGCCGAAAAGATTATCCAAAAACCCGTTTAAGGAGCCATAATTCAAGAGTCAGAATTCAGAAGAGAAAACGATTCTAAATTATGAATTCTGGCTCTAAATGCCATTATTTTTGGCAATATAACTAACAATTTCACGAATACAGCGTCGAATTTGCTGTTCCTTTTTTCCATTATTTTCAGTAACAGTAATTAAATAGATTTTATTTTTTATTTCTACTGCTAATGTAGTACCTCTGACGCGGCTATTTTCTCCGGTTTTTTCTCCTAACCAACGACTGGTAGAACCTTGTAAAGCTTGCCATCCTAAATCTCGGTCTGCCTGACGGCTGAAAATACTTACCAGCGTGCTATATTCCGGACGTTGACGATTATAAATTTTCATCATCATCGCGGTTAACTCATTGGTGGTAATTCGGTTAGAAGCCCAGCCTTGATTTCTCCTCGGTGCAGTAACTTCACCTGTAAATTTATAAGCGACGCGAGTGTTGGGATAACCTAAATTGGCTAATACTCGATTGATATAATTCCAACCCAAATAATCGATTATTTGGTTGGCCGCAATGTTACTGCTATAGGCGATCAATTGAGTTAGCAAATAACGCCAAGGATAAGATTTTCCGACTTTGATATCTGAATAGTCTTCTTCTGTATAGTTATTGGGATGAATATAGGTAGGAGTGCTAAGGCTGATCTTTTTTTCAGATAGTTTTTGTAAAAGCGCGATCGCGATCGGTACTTTAATTAAACTGGCGGCACTTTGCGGATAACTATTTCCTCGATAGTTGAGACATTTTCCCGAAAGGTTGCAAACCGTGATACTGGGAGAACTCAGACCGTTATTTCGAGCAATTTTAACCAGATCGGGCGAGTAGAAAAATTGGTTAGCAGCAGCAAATAACCCTGGAAAACAGATCGCGATCGGAGTAGTAATTAGTGCGATTGCTAAAAATTTCCTAATCATTTACTTTATGGTAAGTAATTTAATTAATCTTCATTCTACGTTTGATAACAATTGATATTCCCCATGAATATTCCAGCGCTTGTTTTGGTGAATCAACAATGTCAGATGAGTAGCGCTAAACTCAAATTGCAAAGGGCGATGTTGAAATTCCGGCCATGCTGCACGGAAATTTTGCTTTGTCAAGTCTTTAAAAGCGATCGTCATGTGAGGAGCGAAGGGGCGTTGTTTTGACATCGGATCGACAATACCTAATCCGGTCTCCATCTTATCCATCAACGCTTTTTGTAAGCTTAAAAGTTCTGGTGACTTGATAACATTGATATAGATAACTCTCGGCACGAAAGCCCCAAATCCTGATAAGGTAATCGGTATCGTTGTTTGCTTGCTGGCAAAACTACTCAAAGATTGTTCTAATACTGCAACCGAGTCGAGCGACCACTCAAAGGGTGGTTGGAGAGTGACATGAGGTGGAGATTTGAGGGCGTGGCTGCTAGCATACTTATCTGCAAAGCATTGCTTAATTTCAGTGACCTGCTTCTGAAATTCTACAGGCGGCAGCAAAGCGATAAAAAACAGGCTTTTTGATTTATCCAAAAGCGTTTTCAGTTCTTCAATACCACACAGGGAATATTAACACGAAAAGGATCGATTGAAATGCCTTGGTTTGTGAAAATCGAAGAAGGGATTGTTGATAAAATAACTTTCGATCGATACGTACCAGCCCATAAAGTTTACGTGCAAGATTTAATTACTAAAGGGCATCAAGCGCGGACGGGATATTGGGCGAGGATGGGCGGCGGAATGATGATTTTTTTGGCAAATTCGATGGAAGAAGCCCGAAAAATTGTGGATGAAGACCCTCTAGTGAAAAATGGTTGCGTTAAATACCAGCTTTATGAATGGCGAGTTGTGGTGGAATAACGGTTGAGTATTGTTAGCTACAATCGGTTGAATTTACTTGTGGAGTACGAAAACCATTTATTGTAGAGACGTTTGATGGAACGTCTCTACAATAAATGGTTTTATCTTGACTTTTTACCTTTCGCCATTAAATTAGCACCAGCAACGCCAAACACTAGTAAAACCAAACCAGAAGTAGGTTCGGGAACTGCCCTGGGTGCGTGTAACCCTGCTACGAAAGTGATATCTGCGTCGAACTTACCAATTGAATAATCTGGTTCTAGACCATTTGGCCCGACTTTGGGTTGGTACTGACCGCCCAAAAATCCTTGTCCGTCTTGTCCCTGAACCATGTCGCTGGAAATCAGGTTTTTAATGCGAATTGCTTCAATTTGTTCGCCTTTGTTCAGACCGAAATTACTAAAATCGATCGCGGTTGCAAAGCTATAAGAATCCCAATATCCGCTACTAAATTGGTACAGGTAGTTAGTAAAGCCGCTACTGCCAACTTTCTTAACGGCTACTGCATAGGCTTCCGGTTCACCACTACCCCCACTTTCGTAAATTACTACGTCATTGCCATCCTGATTTGCTAAAGACATTCCCTTTCCCCAACCGAGTTCGATAATAGATTCGGTTTGGTTGTCTTTACCAAGGGTGAAGGAGTAACTATTATTCGGAGCGGTGTTGCTCTCAATTAACCGCCCAATAGTGCGGTTATTCACTGAAGGGTCGTTAGGGCCAAAGGAAGCGCCGTAGGCAGAGGTTTGTTCCTGTCCTTGAATGATTTTGCCCGTGGTTACGGAATTAGCAACATCCCAGCTATAGCCTCCAACTGAGAAGGTAGCAGCGGTAGCAGGCTGGGCAATAGCTAATAAGATACCTAGAGCGGTGAATGAAAATCCCATTTGATGGGCATTTTTTTTAGCAAAGCTTTTCATTTTGGTAGAACCCTTGCAAAAATAATTTTTTTGTGACGAACAGATTTTTAGGCGCTTGGATTTAATCCATGCTTGGTCAAATTTGGCACTTCAAACGCCAAAAGCCCGTATCTTCAAAATCTTTGATTCGCAGATGCTGTAATAGTTCCCACGCCCGATATTACCGGCGTCGAACTTCCATAATTTCACTCTCTACACCCTGATATTTAATACTTCAACCAGCGGCTCTTACTTAAACCATGCAGTTTCAATGGAAAAACGGATAAAGCCTTGGTCTTAAAGGAATAACTCTGGAATTTGTTTACCAATGCACCATAACATATAGTTCTAGATAAGGATGGTATTTAGTAAATTTTTTGACCGATTAACTTAAAATTCTTCACAAATTTTTTTGTGTGTTCTGACCGGAATAATTTTTCGCCAGATGAGTTTATTGAATAGCATAACTTACGCGATCGAGAAAAAAGCAAGATCGATCGAACTTAAGGTGTCAGTATTTCCATCTACCCACACCACAGGTTCAGAATAGAACTATGCACTTAGGTTAAAAGGGAAAAACGGTCAAACGCTGACCGTTTAAGCTTTTCCTCTTAGCCCTTTTCGCCTTTTCGTCTGTTCCTTGACAGTAAAAGGTAAGATGGTCATGAAGGGAATGGTCAAAAAGTAGGAACCCCTTTGACAAAGAGGAACAACTGTGCAGCCTACGGATGCAAGCAAATTTACGGATAAAGCTTGGGAAGCGATCGTCAAATCCCAAGAAATCGTGCGTCGCTATCAACATCAATATTTAGAAGTAGAACATTTAGCGATCGCACTTCTGGAACAAGACGGGTTGACCCACCGCATATTGGGTCGCGCTGGAGTAGACGCCGCTCGTCTAGCTTCCCAACTGGAATCATATACGAAATCCCAAACCAGAGTAGTTGCCAAAAACGATGATATTTATTTAGGTAGAGGTTTAGATGTCCTGCTCGATCGGGCTGAGTCTGCTAGAGTTTCTTGGCAAGATGGCTTTATTTCAGTAGAACATTTATGGATCGGTTTTGCGGAAGATGAAAGAATCGGACGCCGTTTACTTAAAGTTTTTGATGTCGATCTTAAAAAGTTAGAAGCTGTCATTAAAACGATGCGGGGTAGCCAAAAAGTTACCGATCAAACCCCGGAAAATCGTTATGACGCCTTAGAAAAATTCGGTCGCGATCTCACGGAACAAGCTAAAGCTGGTAAACTAGACCCGGTAATCGGGCGAGATGATGAGATTAGGCGGGTAATTCAGGTGTTATCGCGGCGAACGAAGAATAATCCCGTGTTAATTGGGGAACCTGGGGTGGGAAAAACTGCGATCGCAGAAGCACTCGCCCAGCGAATCGTCAACGGGGACGTACCGGAATCCCTGAAAAACCGCCGACTGATTTCCCTGGATATGGGTAGTTTGGTGGCGGGTGCGAAATATCGAGGCGAATTTGAAGACAGATTGCGGGCGGTATTGAAAGAAGTTACCAACTCGGAAGGGCAAATAGTCCTATTTATCGATGAACTTCATACCGTTGTCGGTGCCGGTGGTAACGCCCAAGGCGCGATGGATGCGGGAAATCTACTCAAACCCATGTTAGCTAGAGGAGAGTTGCGCTGCATCGGGGCAACTACTTTAGATGAGTACCGCAAGCATATCGAAAAAGATGCTGCCCTGGAACGTCGTTTCCAACAAGTTTACGTAGATCAACCCACAGTAGAAGATACGATTTCCATTCTGCGGGGATTGAAGGAAAGGTACGAAGTTCACCACGGTGTTAAAATTACCGATTCGGCGTTAGTGGCGGCAGCTACTCTTTCTCAACGTTACATTACCGATCGCTTTTTGCCAGATAAAGCGATCGACTTAGTAGACGAAGCAGCTGCTAAATTGAAAATGGAAATTACCTCAAAACCAGAAGAGTTAGAGGCAATTGACAGACGCTTGATGCAGTTGGAAATGGAAAAACTTTCCTTAGAAGGGGAAGAAAATAAAGCGTCGCGAGAACGTCTGGGCAAAATTGAAGATGAGATTAATGAATTAAAAGCAGAACAAGATAAACTCGCTTCCCAATGGCAAGGTGAAAAGCAAGTCCTGCAAGCAATCAACGCTTTGAAGGAAGAAGAAGAACAATTGCGAGTTCAAATCGAACAAGCCGAAAGAGCTTATGATTTGAATAAAGCGGCGCAGTTGAAGTATGGGAAACTGGAAGGAGTGCAGCGCGATCGGGAAGCGAAAGAAGCAGAACTCCTGAAAGTGCAATCTCAAGGTTCTACCCTGTTACGGGAACAAGTTACGGAAGCAGATATTGCCGAAATTGTCGGAAAATGGACGGGAATCCCAGTTAACCGTTTGCTGGAATCGGAACGGCAAAAGTTATTGCAATTGGAAGCGCAACTGCATAAGAGGGTGATCGGGCAAGAAGAAGCTGTTTCCGCAGTTGCAGCAGCAATTCGTCGCGCGAGGGCGGGAATGAAAGACCCCGGACGCCCGATCGGTTCTTTCCTCTTAATGGGGCCAACTGGGGTCGGAAAAACCGAGTTAGCCCGTGCTTTGGCTCAATTTTTGTTTGACTCGGAAGACGCTTTAGTGCGAATTGATATGTCCGAGTACATGGAGAAACACGCCGTCTCCCGTTTGGTGGGTGCGCCTCCCGGTTATGTGGGGTATGAAGAAGGAGGGCAACTTTCCGAATCGATTCGTCGGCGTCCTTATTCGGTGGTGTTGCTGGATGAAGTGGAAAAGGCACACCCGGACGTATTCAACATTTTGCTGCAAGTGTTGGATGATGGCAGAATCACCGATTCTCAAGGTAGAACGGTAGATTTCCGCAATACGGTGATCGTAATGACGAGTAATATCGGAAGCGATCGTATTTTAGAATTCGCCCGCGACGACTCCCAATACGAGAAAATGCGGAAACAGGTAACGGAAGCTTTAAGAAAACATTTCCGTCCGGAATTTCTCAACCGGGTTGATGATACAATTCTCTTCCATACTCTGAATTTGAGCGAATTACGCCAAATTGTGGGTATTCAAATGCAGCGGATTCAAAAGTTACTCGCCGATCAAAAAATTGCCTTGGAATTGTCCCCTGCTGCCCAAAATCATCTGGCAGAAGCAGGTTACGATCCGGTATACGGCGCTCGTCCTTTGAAACGGGCCATTCAACGAGAACTGGAAAATCCGATCGCGACGCTGATTTTGGAAAATTCTTTCGTTCCAGGTGATACGATTTCCGTTGATTGTGCCAATAATAAGCTTACGTTCAACAAAAAACAAACTATTACGATCTCGCCAGCCGCAGTTCAAGTAGTAGAAAGTTAACCATATTGGGAAATGGGAAATTGGGAAGCCAGATATTTTTTCCCATTTTCCAATTCACCAAACAAAAAATTCCCTATGCTAGACTTCACGGTTGCCATTCCTACTTACAATGGGGAAAATCGTTTGCCAGAAGTTCTGGAACGGCTAAGAGCGCAAATTAATACTGAAAGCATTTCTTGGGAAATCATTGTTGTTGATAACAATAGCAGCGATCGTACCAAAAAGATAGTAGAAGATTACCAAAAAAATTGGTCATGTCCGTACCCAATAAGATACTATTACGAGCAAAAACAAGGTGCAGGATTTGCACGACAAAAAGCAATTGAAGAGGCGAATAGTTCACTGATTGGTTTTTTAGATGACGATAATCTCCCTGCACTTGATTGGGTATCAAAAGCTTATTTATTTAGCCAAGAATATCCAAAAGCTGGTGCTTACGGTAGTCAAATTCATCCAATGTACGAAATTGAGCCGCCAAAAAATTTTAAGAGAATTGCCTCACTATTAGCAATTATAGAAAGAGGTGAAAATCCGCTTTTATACAACCCTTCTAGTAAACTATTACCTCCATCAGCAGGTCTAGTTATACGCAAACAAGCATGGCTAGAAAATGTTCCTAAGCAACTAATTTTGACAGGTAGAGCACATGGCAAAATGCTAACAAGTGAAGATTTAGAAGTATTATCATATATTCAGAACTCGGATTGGGAAATTTGGTATAATCCTGAGATGGAAATCGATCATAAAATTTCCAAATGGAGGCTAGAAAAAAGCTATCTCATTTCATTAGCTCGCGGGATTGGTTTGAGTCGTTATGTAACTAGAACGATCGGTATTCAACCTTGGCTAAAACCTCTGGTAAATATCGCTTATATGATAAACGATACTAAAAAAATTATTTTTCACTTATTGAAATATCGCACTAAAGTCAAAACCGATGTAGTGGCGGCTTGTGAAATGCAGTTATATTTAAGTAGTTTAGTCAGCCCATTTTTTATCTGGCGAAAAATATATTTAGAGAGTAATTCTAATGATTAATATAACAGTTGCGATACCTACTTATAATGGGGAAAACAGATTACCGAAAGTTTTAGAAAAATTGCGATCGCAAACAGCCACAGAATCCTTTAACTGGGAAATCATTGTAATTGATAATAATAGTAATGATAGTACATCTAAAGTAGTTAAAGAGTATCAAAATACCTGGAAATACCCTTACCCTCTTAAATACGTTTTTGAACCCAAACAGGGATTAGTCTGGGCAAGAAAACGCGCGATCGCAGAAGCAAACGGAGAATTAGTTGCTTTTTTAGATGATGACAATCTACCCGATAATAACTGGGTTGCAACAGCTTATTCATTCGGGCAAGAACATCCAAAAGCAGGTGTTTACGGCGGTCAAATTCACGGTGATTTTGAAGTGCAACCTCCGGAAAACTTCCAAAGAATAGAATCTTTTTTGGCAATTAAGAGATGCGGTGCAGAACCAATTTTATACGAACCGCAAAACCTCAGACTTCCTCCCGGTGCAGCTTTAGTAGTCCGCAAACAAGCATGGTGCGAAAGCATACCCGACACGCCTATTTTAACAGGAAGAATAGGTAAATCTTTGTCCCAAGGAGACGACTACGAAATATCACTTCACATCCATAAAGCAGGTTGGGAAATTTGGTACAATCCGGCAATGCAGACATATCATCAAATTCCCAGCAGACGTTTAGAAAGAAGTTATTTGCTTTGTATATCTCGTAATTGTGGTTTAGCTACTTGTCAACTCCGCATGATTAATGCTGCACCTCAACAAAAACCAGTAATTGCTGTTAGAACTTTTTTAGGTAACTTGCGTCGCGTTGTAATGCACTTCATTAAATATCGAGGAAAATTTAAAAATGACTTAGTTGCTGAGTGCGAAATGGCTTTTTTTATCGGAAGCTTAATTAGCCCTTTTTATTGGTTAATCCTAAAATTTTAGTTATCCAGAAGTTAACTGTTTATGATTTTCTAAAAACAGCCTTAATTTTATCGAAAAATTTTGGAGATTGAGGTAATAAAATAATAGCTAATATCTTAATAAATACGATCGAGATTAGGCGCGATCGCTTTTTCAGCAGAGCCGGGTCATTAACGATCGCAAGCCAAAGACATTTCGCCGCCGCTACACCCTGCTCTCGATTGGGATAACCTTCGATCGTCTTAAAAACTAAATATTGATAAAGATTAGAAATACTCATTTTTTTCAGATGTTGTAAAGATGCTGGAGCCTGGTTAAAAGCTCTCTCAATCACCTTTAAGCATTCTGATGCCTGCCGGAAAACATTAGAAGAAACTGAATTAGCTGAGATTCGATATAAAACTTGCACTTTCGGTACGGCTACAAACTGATAATTTGCAGCCAAACGTAAGTATATATCCCAATCTTCAGGGCCAAATAATGACTCATCAAAATTCCCCACTTTTATCAAAGCTTCCTTCCGAATTAATGGTGTAGAGCCATTTTCTAAGAAATTTTGCAGTAAAAGCTGCTCGTAAACATTCCCACTAGCAGTGACGTGATTACCGGGACAGACAAATTTACCAGATCGATCGATATATTCAGTCCAACTATAAGCAACGGCTGCATGAGGATTAGCTTGCAAAGCCTGTAACTGAGATTCCAACTTATCAGCTGTCCACAAATCATCCGAATCCAAAAAAGCAATATATTCGCCACTTGCTCGATCTATACCGCGATTTCTACTAGCTGATACCCCCGCATTTGGATAGGAAAATACTTTCAAACGGGTGTCTTGGATACTGGAAATAATCTCTAAGCTAGAATCTTGAGAACCATCGTTAATAATGATTAGCTCGAAATCTGTAAAAGTTTGATTTAATACCGACTCGATTGTTTCTCGAATTGTCTTTTCGCTATTATAAACTGGAATAATTACTGATATATTTGGCATCTTAAATCCTAAAATAATTCTAATTGTAAGTAACCAAGAATAGTGGTAGTATTAAACATTGCTTTAAATTTACTTATTAATCCTTGAGATAGTTGAGGCGGTAAAATAATCATTACGGCAATTTTTAACAAGGCTTTCCAAATTACTCGTGTCTTCAGTAGATTAGGATCGTTTTTAACAGAAATCCAAAGCAATCTAGCTGCTATTAATCCCTGTTTTGGATGTGGGTTCCCTTCCAAAGCTTTGAAAGTAAGACCCTTGTAAATATTACCAACAGAATACCTTTTTAAATACTGTAAAGATGCAGGTGTTCGCTCGAAAGCTTTTTCAATTACTTTCAAGCTAGCCACCTTTTGCTTGGCAATATTAGCTGAAGCCGAATTATCTGATTGGCGATATAAAATTTGTGGGGAAGGAACAGCAACAAAATGATATTTAGCAGCTAAACGTAGCCACATATCTCTGTCTTCAGAAGGAGTAACTGACGCATCAAACTCTCCCACTTCTGTTAAAGCTTGTTTGCGAATTAAAGGATTGGAACCATTTTCGATAAAATCAATTAATAACAGTTTGGCATAAACATCGCCAGTAACGCTAATATGGCTACCTCGGCGTGAAAAATTACCTGATTCATCAATACATTTAGTCCAACTATAAGCAACAGCAGCTTGAGAATTTTCTTTTAACGCTTTTAATTGCAATTCTAATTTATCTTCTGTCCAGAGATCGTCAGCATCTATAAAGGATATGTATTCACCAGAAACATGAGAAATTCCACGATTGCGACTGATAGAAACCCCTGAATTAGGGTAAGAAAATATCTTTAAACGCTCATCTCTTATGCTGGAAACAATCTCTACAGTTTTATCCTGGGAACCATCATCAATTACGATTAATTCAAAATCCGTAAAAGTTTGATTCAAAACCGATTCGATAGTTTCTCGAATCGTTTTCTCACCATTATAGACAGGAATAATTACAGAGATAGTTGGCATATTATTCACCTCTTTGAAAAATTAGTTATTTTCCTTCAAAAGGTACTCCTTTTCTCATATATATTAGTAGAGAATCTATATTATATAGCCTTTTATATTTAGCGATCGTTGTAACAGCCATTTCTTTCGGCAATAAAAGTAAGGTAACGATTCTAAATAAAATTTTCCAAATAACTTTTGTTTTTAGCAAAGAACGATCGTATTTCAAAGATTGCCATGAAAATCTAGCCGCCATTAAACCATCCTCTCGTTTCGTCGCTAACGTAAGCGAGCGAAACAGCAGGTACTTATAAATGTTTCCTTTGCTTAACTGCTTGAATGGTGAAAAATATGCCGGATCGCGATCGCAAGCTTTTTCTATTACATCTAAGCTTTCTCTTTCCATCCGCAAGAAATTAACCGACATCGAACTAGAAGACATTCGATATAAAATTTGCGGCTTGGATACTGCCGCGAAACTATAGTTAATTGCTAACCGCAACCACATATCCCAATCTTCGCAAGATTGACGCGATTCATCGAAATTACCAACCTTTTTTAAGGCTTCCATGCGAATTAAAACATTCGATCCGCTATCAATAAAATTAGTTAATAAAAGATTAGCACGCACATCACCGCTAAAACTAAAATAACTACCTTTCCCTAAAAATTTACCCGATTCATCTATGCAGTCAGTCCAACTATAAGCTACTGCCGCTTCAGGATTTTCTTGCAGTGTTTTTAATTGAGCTTCTAATTTATCAAGTGTCCATAAATCATCCGCATCGATAAAAGAAATATATTCCCCGTTCGCGAGATCGATACCTCGATTGCGGCTAGCAGATAAGCCAGCATTTGGGTAAGAAAATACCTTTATTCTTTCATCTTTAATACCAGAAATAATTTCTAAACTGTTGTCAGTAGAGCCATCGTTAATTATAATTAACTCAAAATCTTGAAAAGTTTGGGTTAAAACCGATTCGATCGTTTCTTTCAGGGTTTTTTCACCATTATAAACAGGTATAACTACAGAAATCATTGTCATATTTTAAGGTTCTTGTCGCATAAATATATATAAAGTGCTAATATCTGCTAACTTGTTCATTCTGTTGAGCAATAACTCAGCTTGTTGGGGTGGTAAAAGTACGATCGCGAAAATTCTCAACACCACCTTCCAAAGAATTCTCCTTCGCAATAGTGCCGGATCGTATTTCACAGCATACCAGAGAAATCGCGCTGCTTCCAAACCCCTTTTTCTTTGCGGATTCATGTTCAGCAATCGAAACATAATATCTTTATAAAAGTTGGCGATACTATATTGCTTTAACTCTGAAGGTAAAGGTTGAGGAGATTCTTTAAAAGCACGTTCTCTCACGAACAAGCTGGTTGCTTCTTGTCTGCGAACGTTAGCAGACATAGAATTAGCTGAAATTCGATATAAAACTTGCGCTGATGGCACCGCTACAAAATTATACCGCGCTGCCAATCGCAAATACAAATCATAATCTTGACTGGCTGTAAGTGATTCATCAAAACCACCAACATCGATAAAAGCTTGTCTGCGAATCAAGGGATTGGAACCGCTTTCTACAAATGGAATTAAAAAAAGTTTGGCAAAAATATCGCCATTTTCCGTTCTATGATTACCTTCTCTTAGAAATTTTCCCGCTTCATCGATCGCATCTAACCAACTGTAAGCTACCGCCGCTTCTGGATTATCTTGCAAAGCTTTTAATTGCAATTCTAGCTTGTCCGGCGTCCATAAATCATCCGCATCTAAAAAAGCGATAAATTCTCCCGAAGAATGGGAGAAACCGCGATTGCGACTGACAGCACCGCCAGCATTGGGATAAGAAAAAACTTTTATTCGAGTATCTTTGAAACTCGAAGCAATCTCTAATGTTTTATCAGTTGAACCATCATCGATCGCGATTAATTCAAAATCCGAAAACGTTTGCTGTAAAACTGATTCGATCGTCTCTCGAATTGTTTGTTCGCTATTATATGCAGGAATAATTACTGAAATAACTGCCATATTTAACTTGCTATATATATTTATTCACTTTCCAAGGACATATCCTTATTGGCATGAATCATTAATGTTTCAATATTAAATAATTTTGGGTATTTCTTTTGTAAAAATACAGCTACTTGACGTGGCGTTAGTACGGTAATTGCGATTTTTAACAATACTTTCCAGATTACTCGCGTTTTTAATAACGAAGCATCATATTTTATTGCCTCCCATAAAAACCTTATCCCTATTAGTCCTTTCTCTCTGTCTGGTAATCCTTCCATTATTTTGTAAGTGTAATACTTGTATCTTCTTTTGATCGCAATTCTATTTATCTGCTGTAAATGTTCGGGTGCGCGATCGGCTATTTTTTTACGTATTTGTCTGCCAACAGCTTCCATTTTTAGCATATTAGTGGATTGAGCATTAGCAGACACTCGATATAAAATTTGCGGGCGGGGAACAACTACAAAATGATAATGTTCAGCTAATCGCAAAAACATATCCCAATCTTCAGCAGGAGTAAGTTCAGAATTAAAATCACCTACTGCCTTTAAAGCTTCAGCGCAAATCAAAGGATTAGAAGCCGTCTCTAAAAAATTTTGCTCTACCAAGTGTTCGTAAACATTACCAGTAAAATTTCTATAATTACCCTTAGTTAAAAATTGACCTGATTCGTCAATTCGATCGAGCCAACTGTAAGCAACTGCGGCTTCAGGATTTGATTGCAAAGCTTCTAATTGCAATTCTAACTTATTTGGTGTCCACAAATCATCGGCATCCAGAAAAGAAATAAATTTACCACTAGCAAGCTGAAAACCTCGATTGCGGCTGACAGAAACACCAGCGTTTGGATAAGAAAAAACCTTGATTCTAGGATCTTGTATGCTGGAGACAATTTCTAAAGTTGAGTCAGTCGCGCCATCGTTAATTATAATTAACTCAAAATCCGAAAAAGTTTGATTTAAAACTGATTCGATCGTCTCTCGAATCGTTTTTTCATTATTGTAAGCCGGAATTATCACTGAAATTAGTGGCATATCAGCTATTTACATAATTGTTATTGTTTATTTTGACTAAGCAATCAGCCATGATGAAAGGTCTCTTTGAATTAAATCTTGCAATCTCAAAATATCTTCTCGATAATCTTCAATTAACTGCTGTCGCATTTCCTTGGATAATTTTAAGGATTGAGCCATATTTTTTCTATAAGCTTTAGCTGCCCAAGGCTTCCTGAGCTTCTCTGGTAAAATACCCCTTAAAAATTGCTTAAGCGAATTCTCCTGAGTGAGAAAATCTTGCAAAGCTTTATTTTTAGGTGGAATAACTGAGTAGGCATATTTGATCGACGTATCTGGTACGTAATCTTCTTCAACACCTAAAAATTGATAGAGATCCTTAGTTAATCCAACATCATTCTTTTTCAAGTCTTCAAATAAATAAACTTTAATTTTATTTCGATCGAATCTATCGTAATATCGCTGTAACTGCTGATAATAAAAACCCATATTTTTGTAATGCCAAATCCACTCCCAATTACTTTGGATACGACTTTCCTCTGCTGCCAGTGCTTTAGCAAAATCGGCGATCTTTTCCCTTTCTTGACCGAATAACCACAAATAAGCTGAATAAGCGCGATCGGCAGGATGTCTGAGAATGGCAATTATTTTGGTATCCGGGATGTAGTGCTTGATCCGATCGGGCGCTTTCGGACTGTACAGATACAAGGGGGATACTTCTCCGATCGCTTTCTGCTCCCCAACATCTTTAAACAAAGCGCGGTAACTTTCAATATCAGTAACAGACCAAGAATTAATCAAATTTTCCGCTTTTGGGCCTCGAAAATCTACCTTTTCTCCTTCCAATGCAAAAAAGTTCGGTTCTTTGACGGGACTCATATAAATTTGCGGATGTTGCTTCAAATACTCGTCGATCGAGGTACTACCAGCTTTACCAGCACCAATTACTAAAAAATTTGGCATTGTCATAAAACACCCGTGTTAATTTAACAAAATGTAAAGAAAGAATTAGATTATTAAACGAACCAATAAATTATAATATAACCTTAAAATCTAATAATGGCAACCAAATAGTAATCATGAGCTACGAATATTTATCTAAAGAAAGAATGATCAGCTACTACAACCAAGTTAGAATAATTAAGAGTTTGGGCAATCAAATAACAACTATTCTAGAAATAGGAATATTTAATCAAATTTTCTCCGATCTGATGAAGAAAAATGGTTATTTAGTAACTACTGCTGATGTAAATCCAGAATTAAAGCCAGATATAATTTTAGATTTAAACAGCGATTTTGAATTACCTAAAGACAAATTTGATGCGATCGTCTGTTTTCAGGTTTTAGAACACATACCTTACGAAGACGCCGAAAAAGCCCTGCAAAAACTAGCCGAGGCCACCAAAAAATATGTCGTAATCTCTCTGCCATATTCTAGCGAGTATTTTTGCTTGAGATTGACAAATTCTCGGACAATTTTACCAAGGCATTTATTTATTCAAATTCCCCATTTTTGGAAAACCAAACCAATATGTGCCAATCATTGTTGGGAGCTAGGAATGAAAGGCTATCCCAAAAAACGTTTTATAGACACCATTAAAAAATTAGGCTTGAATCTCAAAAGAGACTATCAAGACCCTCTCCACCCCTATCACTGGTTTTTTGCAGTTGAAAAAAAACAATAAAGCCGTGTTTGCTGTTAATCCACCAATTTTATAAAGTAGGGAAATCCGAATCTGTACTGGGGGTAATCCCTTTGGCAAATAAAAATTTATGCCTTGCCGAGCGCTTTAGCTAAAGCGCACAATCTATCTTGGAGATAGTATATACAACTTGCGCTAACCTATGACCATGCTGGAACAAGGCACGATTACTATTCATACCGAGAATATTTTCCCGATCATCAAGAAGTCCCTTTACTCCGGACACGAAGTTTTCCTGCGGGAATTGATCTCCAACGCCGTGGATGCCATCCAAAAGCTGAAAATGGTTAGTCACTCCGGCGAACTCAAGGGAGAGATCGGCGAACCAAAAATTCAAATTGCTATTGACAAAGATAAAAAAACTCTTTCTGTCAGCGATAATGGCATCGGCATGACAGCTGAAGAAGTCAAGAAATACATCAACCAAGTCGCCTTCTCTAGTGCCGAAGAATTTATCCAAAAGTATCAAGGCAACAGCGAAGCAATTATTGGGCACTTCGGTTTGGGCTTTTACTCCTCCTTCATGGTGGCTCAAAAAGTCGAGATCGACACTCTTTCTTACCAAGAAGGAGCCACAGCAGTACATTGGTCTTGCGACGGTTCCCCCACCTTCACTTTAGAAGATTCATCTCGTAGCGATCGCGGAACCACCGTCACCCTCACCCTGCAAGAAGAAGAAGCAGAATACCTCGAACCTACCCGGATTCGGCAATTGGTGAAAACCTACTGCGATTTTATGCCAGTAGCGATCGAACTTGACGGCGAAGTAATCAACAAGCAAAAGGCAGTATGGAGACAATCTCCTAGAGATCTCAACAAAGAAGATTACCTAGAATTTTACCGCTATCTCTATCCTTTCCAAGAAGACCCCCTGCTGTGGGTACACCTCAACACCGACTATCCCTTCCAAATCAACGGCATTCTCTTCTTCCCCAAACTCAAACCGGAAGTAGACGTAACCAAAGGACAGATCAAATTATTCTGCAACCAAGTCTTCGTCAGCGACAACTGCGAAGAAATCATGCCCAAATTCTTGCTGGCAATGCGGGGAGTCATCGATAGTCCGGATATTCCCCTCAACGTTTCTCGCAGTGCGCTGCAAATGGATCGCACCGTTCGCAAAATAGCCGACTTCGTAGCCAAGAAAGTAGGCGATCGCTTAAAAGAACTCTATCGCGACAGCCGCGCCGAATATATCACCTGCTGGAAAGATATCGGCACCTTCGTTAAATTCGGCTGTATGAACGACGACAAGTTCAAAAAGCAAGTCGAAGATATACTTATCTATCGCACCAGCTACCAACCCCAAGAGCAAACCTCAGAAAGTGCAGCCACCAGCGTACAAGTGCAAACTTCCGAAGGAGATGCTTGGCAAGATGTTACTCCCCCAGCAGTTAACAAAGATGGGGAAGGTAAAACATACACTACCCTGCAAGAATACTTAGAACGTAACAAACCACGGCATGAAAACCGAGTTTTTTACTGTAACGACGAAAATGCTCAAGCTACTTACGTAGAACTACACAAAAAACAAGGTTTGGAAGTCCTATTTATGGACTCCTTCATCGACTCCCACTTTATCTCATTCCTAGAGCGGGAGCATCCAGAGGTAAAGTTCTCTCGCGTAGACGCAGAACTAGACCAAAGCTTGCTCGAACAAGATAAAGCTAACGAAATCGTTGACCCCAAAACCAACAAAACTCGCAGCGAAACGATTAAAGAAATCTTCGAGAAAGCACTCAACAAGCCAAAAGTAACCATTCGGACAGAAGCGCTCAAATCAGATGACCCCCAAGGAACGCCTCCCGCAATGGTGTTACTGCCAGAATTCTTGCGCCGCTTGCAAGAAATGAGCGCTTTATTGCAACAGCAAAGCGTGCAATTCCCAGAAGAACACACTCTAGTCGTGAACACTGCTCACCCCCTGATCCAAAATCTAGCGAGTTTGAGTCAAGGCAGCATCGTTCAAGGTGAAGGTCAATCTCCCAGTAGCGAGTTAGCGAACATGATTTGCCATCACGTCTACGATTTGGCACTAATGGCCCAAAAAGGTTTTAACGCCGATGGTATGAAAGCCTTTGTAGAACGTTCTAATCAAGTATTGACGCGCTTAACCGAACGGGCTATTGCTTAAGACACTATACTTGGTGTCTAGAAACCCGGTTTCTTGAAGAAACCGGGTTTCTGAGGTTAACTCGATCGAACTGTAAACCTGATTTGGTCGAGTTTCCCGATCGCAAGGGTCTCACCCATAATTTATCTTCACCCATTCTGGATTATTAATTCAGTACAATAATAGATTGCACATAAAAGACTAAAACCTGGAGATCGCTATGTCCCGCGTATGTCAACTAACAGGCAAAAAAGCTAATAACGCTTATGCCGTTTCTCACTCTCACCGTCGTACTAAAAAGCTGCAAGAAGCTAACTTGCAATGGAAAAGGTTATGGTGGGCACAAGGAAATCGCTGGGTGAAGTTGCGCCTTTCCACCAAAGCAATCAAAACCTTGGAAAGCAAAGGTTTGGCAGCAATGGCTAAAGAAGCGGGAATCGACCTAAACAAGTTTTAATGGGACTTTTCGCTTTATGTAGGGTGGGCGGTTGCCCACCTATTTTTTTGATTTTTCACCAGAGCGATCGCATTTTATTTTTTCTCATATCATGTCCAATAGTTGAAAGCCGGCCTGGGTGTGAACTCCAGTATTTTGTAGTGACTCTCGCATTCGGACAGAAAATCTAGGGTTTCAACAATAAATTGTTGCCCGAATGCTGATGCCTACGGCACGCTACGCGAACGCCCCTACCCAAAACCCGAACAGTATTGGGACAAGAGACTCCAGCCTCCTTCTCATCTTTCTCAGACTAAACTTAGTGACATTCGACTTTAGCCGTCACTACAAACTACGAATCTAAAAATTCAGTAATTCCCCTCATCTCTCCTACTTCCCCTTCCATCTGCTCTCCCACTCTCTAAAAAGAGCTCGTTTTCTTGAAAGTGATAGGTTTTATCGAACTCCTGGGTACTATAACCTTAGTATCCAAGTGTAGAAATTAATAAATTTTTTAAATATGAACGAAATCTATCGACGGACAGATGTAGTCATTAAAGAAGTTAACTCTAAATTCTACTGAGAACAACTTCTGCGATCGAAAAACCAAGTACTAAGTGACTCTACTTTTCTCCGGTAAATTACAGAAAAAAAGAAAACTTAGTTTATGTTTAGAAAAACGTATTTTCTCGGTGGGAACTCAAAATTTCAAGTGTTAGCACATAGATAAGCAAAAAGTTTATGAATTTGATGTGAAGTCCAGTCAATTAAATTACAGCTAAAAAAATTGAGGATTTACACAACTAATTCACCAAAATAATCAAACCTTTTATTCTTTAATTTTTTCTGTTTTTAGCCTGCTGAAAGCCATCCTCTCAAACTCTCTCAATTCAGGAAAGCAGCCATGTTAACACGCAAGCAAACCAGGGCTATTCAAAAATTCATCTACAGCGTATTCAAACAAGTCTGGCAACTTAGTAGAAGTGCTGGCAGACAGCTGAGCCGTTGGTTGGTGCATAATCTCTTTCATAAAGGTCGCCGTAGCAGGCGTTATGCCCACGCTAAATCGGGTTTCGTGCTGCCAACAGTAGTTTTGATGTTGTTAGTAGTGACTTTAGTAATTGGGGGAATTCTCTTTCGCACTACCAGCCGAACTAATCAAGTAATCGGTGCTAGAGAAGAACAAGTTATTTATAATGCTGCGACACCAGCAATTGAGAGAGGAAAAGCTAAACTGGAGTATTTATTTCAGCAGGACTCTCGTCGTCCGACAGGCGCAGCTTCCGACCAAATGCTATTGAGCTTGTTGGTGAACGATCAGAACCTATATCCAGGCTTAACAATTCCACTTAATCCAAATCCATATACTTTTCCAGACGAAACAGGGCCTTTAGATATAAATAATGATGGGAGGCTAGATCCGGCTTGGTCTTATCAACTTGATGTAGATAACGATAACAGACCAGAAACAGTTGTATACGGAATCTATCTGAGAAGTAGAAGCGACGATCGTAGGGTCAGTATAGATGGTGTAGGTGGTAGAGACGCCAACGGAGATCCGGTAGATAATACTGGGCCGGACACCGATCGTAATAAAGCATTAGCCTTAGTAACGCGGAACGGCCCGATCAATACAACCAATCTGAACGATACTGTTTGTGCTAGTATTACCCAACCAAATGCAGCCCCAGCTGCTGGCCAAATCTTACCAGTAGATGAAAGCGTTTGGTATCCAGTAGGTAGCGGTGTACTGCGAAAAACTTTCCAAGTCGATGCCATTGTAATTTCCAATAACCAAGGTACCAGCCGAACCGTTGCTACTCTTGAATTTCAACAAGATAGACAGCTAGATAGAGCCAACCGATGGGGTGCTTGGTTCCGCTACGATATGGACATTTATCCAGGTGCCCCGTTTAACTGGAACGGAGCCATGTATAGTGCTGGCAATATGTTTGTCGGCGGCTTCACGGGCAACTTTAGAGCTTATCTGATCAGCGCTAGGAGGTCTTGTTTCTACGGTAAAGATTCTTCGGAAATTTCCGTCCTTCAAGAACCCCGTCAGGGAGGATTTCAAGGTCAATTTGTCGCAAGAAGAGTATTTGATAACGCAGCTGGTAGCGTCCGCTTTGACTTGCAACAGCAAGGAGGTAACGATACACCAGAAGATACCAACCCCACAAGAGGTACTTTACAGGAAAGTAACGACTCAGCTGGAGGCCAAAACGCGGCTCAGTTAGCACTAGATCCGGTAGCTTTATTTACTCGCGATGTATCCCGCTCCTTATGGTCAGACCCCACTAACCAAACTTCTAGAGAAGGTGGTTGGGAAAACACGGTTTTCGTACAAAGAGGGCGCGTCCGCAACAACCAGCAAGACCCTCCCTACGTTGACGATACTTACCGAGCAGACAATCGCTACGGCCCGAAACCAAAATACGATCGAGTAAACACCCGTTATTGGCTTCGCGATGCCGCAGCAAATCCAGGCGGCCCGGTTAACGGCGATCCCATCCCAGCTTCAGAGCGATTACTGATCAACAATGCTACTGACCCAGTATCCGACCCAGAATTTAGAAATTTAGGTTTAGATGGTTACTGGGAACGCCGCGCTTGGGCTAATGGCTTGCGAGTCGTAGTTTCTCCCCGGTTGGAACTGGGTAATCCTTTTGGCTGGGTTAACTCCAGCTTAAATGCCGATGCAGACCGTGACGACCCAGGTGAAATTGATCCCCTTTATCCAGCTAATCCAGACCCTCAAAGCCCAGCACCTATCCTTCACGAACAACAACAACGACGGACGCTTTTCGATAACTTAGCTGCGGTACAAGCAACCGTTGTCTATCATCACGATAGCGGTTTGGGCAACCCAGCAGGAGACTTTCCCATCGCTTGTTTAGCAACTACCGTGCATCCGGGAAGCAGGCAAGCAGAGGATCTGAGTAGAAATTTCCAACGTTCTGGTCAAAGGTATTGGTATCCAAACCAACCACAAGCTTTAGTTAGTGACTTTTTCTACGGTATCGGTACAAATGGATGGGAATACACCGTTCCTCAAGCTGGCGATTTTGGTGGTGGTCCCCTGAGAACTGCTTTGCAAAATTTAGCTAATTTTGCTGGCGACTATCAAGATATTAATAACAGCGGTGCTTTCCCACCAACGCAAGGGGGTAGAGTTTTTCCCAACCCATATTTAGCAATGTGGGGTAACTTCTCTAACCTCAAACGAGCGCTGACTTTGCCAGCAAATAATAGCATTGCAGACAATTCTTATCTGCACACGGCTGGTTGCGTCGTGGGAATGTTGGCAAATAACATCAGCTATTTCCAACAAGCTCCTAATTATGACCCTAGTTGGTGGACGGCTGCTCAGGCTAACTTTACTACCTTAGCCAACGAGCTAAAAACCGCAGTCGGTACTACTTCTCCTTGGCCAACTGGCTACAGGCCAACACCTGATGACTATATTCTAAGACTTCCTAATGCTGACCCTCCTAATCCTACACCAATAAACGATTTAGCTAAGTTGGCAAGATTTGTTCACATGAGGGAACAAATTACTCGCGATCGAAGATTTGGTTTTGCAGATACACCAACAGCGGGGGGATTTCAATACAATGTGCAGTATCTCGGTGCTGCTGTTACTCCTGCTCCTCCTCCTCCTGCTACTGCTACTTTTAACCGAACTCTTACCTATGCTGGTGTAACTTACAGTAGTGTCGCTGGTACAGGCGTTACAACTACCATAAATGTAGGTTGCGACCTTACAGCTAACAACTATTTTGGTCTGGACGCTCCCTCCACTTGGGGTACAACGGCTGAGAAATTAGATAAAGAAGAAAGATTAATTATCTTAGCAACCAGCCTGTGCAGCACTAAACCGAAATTCCCATCACTCTATTACATTTTCCCGGTAGCTGCCGTTGACAACCACGATCGCGTTGGCGCTCCTGCTGGTGCCGCGCTACCAGCAGGCGAACCCTATATCAGCCCACCAGCACCCAGCAATAACCCCTATCCCAACGATCGATTTGTAGCAGTTGAACCAACCGCAATTACAACGGTTCGACCAAAAGGTGAAAACTGGGCTGGTGGCAACAACAACGCCAACGGAAATTGGTATTTGCCAAACACCGATGCTGCCAACCCAGCCGGAGAAACCGACTTCCGGATCGTTACTCGCAACGGTGGAACCAGATTTGTTTCCGTCATAGATAGCGCTTTCTTCGATAGCCGCGAAAAAATGACGGTGCGTGCGTTAAACCTCGACCTAAACTTGCTGAGACGAACCACCATCGCTAATGGCAATACCTGGCTGCCGAGAAGCGGTATCGTCTATGCTTTCCGGGAAGATTCAGCAAGAGAAGATGCGATTATTAGACCTGCCAACGGTACTAACCCCAACAACAATACCAATCCTAACCAACCTAGAGACCCCCAACTCGAAGTCAATCGCATATCTCGCAAACCAGTAGATTTCTATCCAGACCCCGATCGTCGCCCCTTTGGTTTCCGACTCAGAAACGGTCAAGATTTAAGACGTTGGCCTAATGGAGGTATTGATAACACTAATCCCAGAGGTGTAACGTTTGTTTCCGATAACCCAATCTACATCCAGGGAGACTTCAACTTCCACAGCACCGATGGAACTGCTGGTAACCAAATAGAAGAATTTAACGAAAGGCTAGATCCAAATAACTGGAACGGTACTTTCTATAACCGAACCAACCTAGATCCTCGGTTTGCCAGGTCTGGCAATGGCAACGATACTTGGCGACCCGCTGAAATTCTCAGCGATGCCATCACCATCCTTTCTAACAATTTTGCAGAAGGATATGTAGACCTTGGCATTGCAAATGATACGACGATTGTACCGGGCGGTCGCTATTCTTTCCGTGCTATGAATCGTCCTACCAACAGTAACCCTGGTAATGGTTGGTTACTAGAAAATGGCACAGTTAGAACGGCAACTAACAACACATTGCCAATTAAACTCTCCCATAATGGCAATCCTTTCTTCTGCAACACTGCCCCGACTAATGGTTACTGTCCACCAGCCAACGTAGTTGAGTATACCCAAGGTAACGGTTATCTAGCCTTTAATAACGACTACCGAGGTGACATCAATCAAGCGATCGATACCAGAGTAAATGCCATCATTGTTAGCGGCATCACGCCTACTCGACAAGGACAACAAAATGGTGGTTTCCACAACTTCCCTCGCTACATAGAAAACTGGAGTAATGTAAACTCTTTCATCAATGGGTCGTTCGTGCAGCTAAACTTTAGCACCTACAGTACGGCACCTTTCAGCCACGTAGCATGGGAACCCGGTACTAATCCAAATGGCAACGTCATCCAGTACTATCAACCACCTAATCGGTTGTGGGGTTACGATGTCGGCTTGCAATACGCACCTGCTGGCCCTCTATCTCAACGTTTCGTTACCTCCGGCGTACCGCGCAGCGAATTCTACCGAGATTTGAAAGTAGACGATCCATATATTTGTCGCCTGCGGTTAGCTCTCAATAGAATAAACAACCAGCTAGATCCGGCTTCTCAAAGAGAGTGTAATTAACACCAATAATTACTTAAGGAGGTAACCATGCTACTAAGAAACGTTCGATTTGCATCTCCAGTTTTGGAGAAATCTCCACCATCTACCCCCATTCCAACTCAACATTGCCAAACTAAGCAAACTACATTAACTCCCAAAGGAATATTAGCCAAGGTCTCAAAGGGTAATAGCTCAGAGCAAGGAATGAGCTTATTAGAATGTTTGATCGCCATTGTAGTTGTGACGATGGTAATCACTTTTTTGACACCACCAATTTTTATCGCTGTGGCTACTCGCATTCAAAACCGACGAGCAGAACAAGCAATACAACTAGCACAAGGAGAAGTTGACCGGGTAAGAAGAACTGTAGAGCGAGGATCTTATGAAGACCGAGATTTACCTCCTCAAGGTGGTGTAAGTGACAATAATGTTAAGCAACAGGCAGCGCCTAGTTCAACGGTAAGACCAGAAGACATTCCTAATACTCAAAGTTTTCCATCATCAGCGACCCAAGGTTTATTGGTTGATGTTAATGGCGATGGTTCTGATGATTTTATCGTACAAACTTACCGTACTCCAGGAGTTAGAAATAATACTGGAAGACTAGTTGGTTTTAACATAGGTGTAAGAGTTTATACGGTTTCTATACGTGATAACTGGGGCTTGGTAGAAAACCCTCCTCAAAGATCTGCTTCTTTGAAATTCAGTACTGCTCTGGGGCAACAGCAACGTCGTCCTTTAGCGCTTATGTATACCAGCGTTGTCCGTAGTGATGCTCGCACTTCACTTCAGTGCTATCACGAATTTTTAGGTCGGCCAATTTCTGGTAACGATCGGTGTAATAATTAACCATTTTTTAGTTGTCTACCCAACTTCTGGTAAAAACAATGGCTGCACAACTTTTAAAAGCTCTACTCAATCTGCGAAAATCTAAGTCAAAAAAGCGCAAAAAAAACGCAGGTTTTACTCTGTTGGAACTGTTGGTCGCTACTCTGATCGCTACGATGATCATCCTTGCCCTGCTAGACATGGTAGTGGATCTGTTGCAAACAGACCGTCGAGAATATGCTCGCAATGAAACCCAACGGGAAATGCAGATGGCTCTCGACTATATGGTTAACGATATTAGAGAAGCGGCTTATGTTTACAACGAAACTGAACTCAGTGATGTTAGAAATTTTCTAGATATACCCCAGGAATATACACCAATTTTGGCTTTCTGGAAGCCAGAAACTATTGCAGATACGGATTTAGATGATTTAGGTAATTGCAGTCGGTTTGGTAATAACAATCCTGACAGAACAGAGTGCGATCAACTCATAATCAGACGCCGCGCTTTTAGCTTGGTGGTTTACCTACAAAAAGTAAACACACCTCAGGAAAGAGAAAGGAGATGGAAGGGAATATCTCGCATTGAGCGTTTTCAACTAAATAAATACGCACAAAACGGAGTAACCAATCTCCGAAAAACAGAAAGATATGTAGATCCGCAAGAAAATACAGTTACCTTTGCTTCTTGGCCTCGCATAGCTAGCAGCGATCCTAACAATCCGCGTGGCGGTGCGCCAGCACCAGGTGCAGGAAGAGCTCAAGGTAGCAGAGCAGTGCTAGTTGATTTCGTAGATTTTCCTACTACCAATCGCACGGATAACTTAGCACCACCAGCTAATTCTCGGTGTCCGGATGAAAATTTACCGCAAGCTCAACGGTTTTACAGCCCCATTCCTAACCCAACCAGTAGTTTTAGCAGCGGCTTCAATAATCCTAGCTTTATGGTTTGCGTCAGTACTAATAATACCTTTAATAATGGTGCAGACTTAAGCAATACTAACCAAGACGTGCTTATTTTCTTGAGAGGTAACCCGACAGGAAAAGCAGGGGTTAAAATTGCACCACTAATTGCTGTGAAAACCCAAGCAGTAGCTCGTGGTGTAGTTAACAAACAACCTCAATAGTTCTAAATATAACTACTTGCAGCATCCGGCTGAAAATAGGAGAAAAATATGAAACCGAAAATTAAGCGAGCGAGCGCAGGTTTTAGCTTGATCGAAATGTTAGTTGTGATTGCCATCATCGGTATCTTAGCCGCGATCGCCACCCCTAGTTGGCTAACCTGGTTAACTAGGCAACGAATCAACTCTGCCCAAGCAGAAGCTATGACTGTGCTACGGGAAGCTCAAGCTAACGCTAAAAGAGAAAAACGAATTTGGCAAGCTTGCTTTCGAGATGATGGAAATAAAGTTAGCTGGTCTGTACAGCCCGCCGTACAGGAAAGAGACAATTGCCTTGACGTCGGTCAAAGCCCTAGCGCAGGCATTGTTTGGAACAGTATGGCAGGAGAAGATGCCAATATAATAGCGATCGACCTTCCTAATACAAATATGGTAGCTTCTGGCGCCAATACCTATAGCGTCAAGTTTCAGTACAAAGGTTTATTAGTAGAAAATCCTCCTCAACTACAACCCGATGGAAACCCCGTTAAACTAACCTTTGGCGTTCGCAATAATCAAGGACAGCAAGGTGTGAGACAAGGTACTAAACGTTGCGTATTTGTAGAAACTTTGCTGGGAGCTATGCGGGCAGGTAACGACACTGAATGCACGCAGTAATAGTAACTTTTAATACATTCATTTTTAACAAACAAAAGGCTGGATACCCTGTTTGATATATAAACTCTAACCGTATAATAATTTTATGGGAGTTAAAAAGTACTTATTTTGTACTTTTTTTGCTCCGAATTGTTACTATATCTAAAAATTACCATTGCTTTAGGCAAATATTACCTGTTGCGATCGCTTATCGAAATGAGAAAATTCGATAACGTGCATTTACAGTAGTATTTAGCCAATGAAATATTCTTCTCCTAAGCTCAATGCCGGATTCTCGCTGGTTGAAATGCTGGTAGTTATTGCGTTAATTGGCATCTTAGGTGCGATCGCAGCCCCAAGCTGGATCTCGTTCCTCAATCGCCAACGGCTCAACTCTGCACAAGCTGAAGCTCTAAGTGTAATACGACAAGCCCAAGTAAATGCGAAAGCTGAGAAACGCATTTGGCAAGCTAGTTTCCGTAACAGCAACGGTAAAATTCAATGGGCTGTTCATCCAGAAAACGTATCTGTTGATAATGTGAATTGGAATAACTTACTTGGAGAAGACGCAGACAAAATTGATATTGAAGATACCAACACCACATTAAGAAAAGAAAACGATATTTACCACGTACAGTTTCAGTATAAAGGTCGCGTTAACGGACAATTAGGCAAAGTAACTTTCATTCTTCCCTCCCTAAGAAATAGAGAAAATGCTCCCAGAAGTTGTGTTTGGGTATCAACTTTACTGGGAGCATTACGTACAGATAGAAATAGCGGTTGTCTGGGAAATTAATGTTATTCCTCAGAAACAGATTCTTCTACTTGTGTGCCCTTTAACATCGCCTGTGTTTTCTCCCGATCCAACTTCAGCATCAAAACGGCTAAAGGAGGTAAACAAAGATCGATCGAATAAGGACGATTTTGACAACTCCATTCATCCGACCATTTGCCACCTAAATTGCCCATATTACTGCCACCATACTGAGCAGCATCGCTATTGAACAACTCGTGATAGAAACCGTGATCCGGTACGCCTACCCGGTAATGGCTGTGAGGTTGAGGCGTAAAATTACACACTATCACTATGTAATTCTCTGGGTTTTCCTTATCGCGACGTAAGAAAGATACTACGCTATGGCGGTTATCATTGCAATCAATCCACTCAAAACCACCTTCACCGAAATCCCAAGTATACAAAGCAGGTTCGGTTTGATACAAATGGTTCAAGTCAGTCATGAACTTGAGCGTTTGTTGGTGGGGTTCGTACTGCAATAAATGCCATTCCAAATCCGACCACACATTCCACTCACTCCACTGACCGAACTCCATACTCATAAACAGAGTCTTCTTACCAGGGTGACCGTACATATAGGTCAACAAAGCCCGCACGTTCGCAAACTTCTGCCACTTGTCCCCCGGCATCTTACCAATCAGCGGACTCTTACCATGTACCACTTCATCGTGAGACAGCGCTAACATGAAGTTCTCGCTGTGATGATACCAAATACTGAAAGTAATATTGTTTTGGTGGAACTGGCGGAACCACGGGTCCATGTGGAAATAATCCAACATATCGTGCATCCAGCCCATATTCCACTTCAAATTAAAGCCCAAACCTCCCACATAAGTAGGCCAAGACACCATCGGCCAAGAAGTGGACTCTTCTGCAATAGACAAAATACCGGGGAAATAACTGAAAATAACGTGATTTACCTGCCGCAGGAAATCCGCCCCTTCGATATTTTCGCAACCGCCATACTGGTTAGCAACCCATTCCCCATCCGGACGACAATAGTTTAGGTAAATCACCGAAGCCACCGCATCCACTCGGATACCATCAATGTGGTACTTATCAAACCAAAAAAGAGCGTTGGCAACTAAAAAATTCCTTACCTCATTACGTCCGTAGTTGAACACCAAAGTACCCCAGCCTTTGTGTTCGCCTTTGCGGGGGTCGGCGTGTTCGTATAAATGAGTACCGTCAAAGAAAGCCAAACCATGACCGTCTTTCGGGAAGTGACCCGGCACCCAATCCACAATCACTCCAATTCCGTTCTCGTGGCACTTATCCACGAAATACATAAAATCATCTGGCTTGCCAAAACGAGAAGTTGGCGCGTAGAAACCAGTTACCTGATATCCCCAAGAACCATCAAAGGGATGTTCCGCTACAGGTAACAATTCAATATGAGTGAATCCCAAATCCTTTACGTAAGGAATCAGTTTGTCTGCTAACTCCCGATAAGTCAGGAAACGCGACCCAGGTCTGAGTTCGGAAGTAATTACAACCGGCTCTTCTTCCCCATTCGGCAGTTTCGCAGGTTCGGCTGAGGAAGCGTGCAGCCAAGAACCCAAATGGCACTCATACACTGCTATTGGCTTAGTTAAAGGTTCCGTATGACGGCGCTTCTCCATCCAATCATCATCGTGCCAAGTATAAGTATCTAAGTCAGTGACGATCGATGCCGTTTTCGGTCTTACTTCCTGTTGGAAACCGAAGGGGTCAAATTTCTCGTAAATGTGACCCGCTTGATTTTTGATTTCATACTTATAGTGGTCACCCGCTCCCAGTTCGGGAACGAACAACTCCCAAACACCATTTCCTCGTCTTCGCATCTGGTGCTTGCGTCCATCCCACAAATTGAAATCGCCAATTAACGAAACATTTCGCGCATTGGGGGCCCAGACAGCAAAATATACTCCTTTGACACCGTTAACTTCCGTGATGTGTGACCCTAGCTTCTCGTAAATTCGGTGATGATTTCCTTCTGCATATAAGTGAATGTCAAAATCTGTCAGCAAAGGGGACCGGAAAGCGTAAGGGTCGTAAGTTACTCGCTCGTGTTCCCCTTCCTTAATCCGTAACTGATAATTCGCTAATTCTTCGATCGTAATAGTGCATTCAAAAAAATGAGGATTATGCACCGATTGCATCGGGTATTCTTTGCGCTCCTCTGGCAGCACCACCCACACTGCATCGGCATTCGGAAGGTAAGTTCGCACTACCCAAGCAGTTGTTTTGCCATTTTCTTCTATGGGATGAGGCCCCAGCACTTCAAATGGGTCTTGATGCTGATTCCAAACAATCCGGTCAATCTGCTCGGGTGCAATAGTTATGGACATGGGGGTACCTTCCTAATCGGAACTTACTGAGTTGGCTTAAAGGAGAGAGTAGCAAAAGCACTTTATATTTTTATACATTTTTTCATGTAATGACATCATATGGTATGCTTTACGGCTAAAATACTAGCTATCAATCTGCTTTGGGACAGACTTAACCCGTTTGCTTTGCTTCTCATTGCTCCACGAGGTATAAGGATCGATGCGAAAAGCAAGATTGCCCCGGCTATAGTCGATCGCTGAAATATTGGCTACACCACTACAAAGTTTTTTTCAGCTATAGCCAGAATTCTTGCTCGTGTTGCCTTATTGTCCTCTATTTCCGGCTCAAATTTATTATTTCTAGTTTTTTACCCCGCGTTTTGCCAACAGACAGATATCCCAATGGCAGGTTAAGCTAATTAAAAAATGAGGTTGCAACCAAACCGTCGGTTTAGTTGAGGAGCATCAATTAATCACTACGTAAAATAAACCCCTCTGCCTGTTGCTAATATATGCCAGTTTCTTATGAAAATATATTTTAACTGGAGAAAATCTCTCAATTTAAGATTAACTTCTTTAAAAATTAGTGCTATTTATCTAGCATTCGGAATTGCATGGATATCGTTTTCCGATCGGATTTTGTTGACGATAATTAAAGATCCAGAAAAGCTGACTTACTTACAGTCATTTAAAGGTTGGTTCTATGTTTTTTTCACTGCATGGCTGTTTTACTGGCTGATTTACCGCCACATGAAAATACTTAAAAGTACGGAAATAGCTTTACGAGAAAGTAACGATCAACTCAACAAGACAACAGCTACAGTCAAAGAACAACTCTCTCAATTGGAAGAAAGTCAAAAAGCTTTACAACTAAGTGAAGAACGCTACCGCTTAATTGCAGAGCTTACTTCTGATTATGCTTACGCGATCGACATTACTCCTGAAGGAGAGTTTTATCCTAAATGGATGGCAGAAGCTTTTTTTCGCGTAACTGGTTACCAGCAAACAGACATTAGTAACGGACAAGACTGGATGAAAATAGTCGTTCCAGAAGACCAAAGTTTAATTTATCAAAAAGGAGAAAAAATTCGCGCTGGGGAATCGGTAGTTACAGAATTCCGCATTATTAATAAACAGGGCAAAATATTATGGTTGCGAGATTATGCTCGACCAAAATGGGATAATTATAACAATTCGATAATCGGGATGGTAGGGGCTGCTAAAGATATTACTTTGTATAAGCAAGCAGAACAAGCCTTGCGAGAATCGGAAGAAAAACATAGAGAATTGGTAAATAATCTCAAGGAAATCGTTTTTCAACAAAATCAGCAGGGTAGATGGATCTTTTTAAATCCAGCTTGGGTAGAAGTAATGGGTTACACTGTAGAAAGCACTTTAGGAACTAGCTTTTTAGATTACGTTTATCCAGAAGATCGCCATAACAGCCAACAGTATTTAGAACTTCTCTACCAAAAAAAAATAGAATATTGTCGTTATGAAGCTCGCTATCTAGGTCAAGATGGCACGATACGTTGGTTAGAAATGTTCGCTCGACTTTTGTTTTCTGCAAACGGTGAACTTTCTGGTATTGCAGGTACTCTGATGGATATTACTCAGAGGAAAACCGCCGAAACTCAACTCCAAAACCTGAATTTAGAATTAGAGTTGCAAGTAGAAGAACGTACCGCTCAACTAGTCGCGCAGATGCAAGAATTGGCTGTACTTAATAGTTTAAAGGATGATTTTCTCAGTACGGTTTCTCATGAGTTAAGAACACCAATGTCTAACATGAAAATGGCGATTACTATGTTAAAAATTAGTTGTAAAAAAGCCACATATATTAATTGTATAAATCATAATTTAGAGCAAGAAAAAGAAAATATTTCCAAAATAGAACGCTATTTAGAAATATTAGATTATGAATGCGATCGCGAAATTAATTTAATTAACGATATCCTAGAATTAAGACGGCTTGATGCCGAGCCTCAGCTTTTGAATTTTACAACAATATATTTACACGAATGGTTGCCAAAAGCCGTTGCTTCTTTTGAAGAACGAGTTTACAACCGTCATCAAAATTTAAATGTTTATATTCATCCCGATATACCTTTGATTACTTGTCATGTCTCTAGTTTAGAGCGAATTGTTTCTGAACTGATAAATAATGCGTGTAAATATACTCCTCCAGGTGGTAAGATCGCCATATCTGCTAATTATAAAAATCCAATTGCAACAGATATTAATTTCGTTGATATGCCGAGAAAAAAATCTTTACAGCCTGCTGTAGAGTTACTACAAATAATTGTATCAAATTCTGGTTCTTCGATTCCTCAAAATGAACTAACTCGGATTTTTGAAAAATTTTACCGCCTGCCCAGCGCCGATCCATGGAAACAAGGAGGAACGGGATTGGGATTAGCATTAGTAAAAAAATTAGTTCAACATTTAGGAGGTACGGTTTGGGCAGAAAGCGAATCAAATCAAACTCGCTTTATTGTCGAATTACCAATTGATTGGGGTAAGGCTAATCACGGGGAATCTACTAATCATAACTAAGGATATAGCATTTTCAAATGAGATGTAAACGCACTTCTTACTTATTTCTCTTATTTAATTTTGAGGTTCTTGCCATCTACTCTACAAGAAGCCCTTGGTTATAAGTATTTTATAAAAAATCTAGTGTTTACATTTCAAATGAAAATGTTATATCGCTAATTAATTAAGATAACCAGCACGCTATAAGGCAAAAGAAACTAATTTTTTATAGGATAATATACGAGAATTTTTTCTTCTCTTTAAGTGTTAATGCTTAGGTTGATCGCTTAAAACCTTACAAATGGAAATAGCTTCCTGAGAGGTTCGCTGACGCGCAATAGAAAAATTAAATGTTGTATTTCGGGGTTAACTTGAGGTGGTTGGGATGGTATTCTTTCTAACTCTGCTTTTAATTCAGCGTACTCAGCAGGAGTTAAAGGTTTACCATCAATCGGCGATCGCGCTTCAATAACAATTTCCGTTCGTAGTACCTCCTCTGGTATATCCTCGGCTGGCGGTAAAGAAAAGGCTGGTCTTACAGCAAATCCTGCTGCGATCGCCAAAAATGAAATATGTAAAAAAGAAAGTAGCAAAAATTTCATTTTTTGCTCTCTAAAAAAAAGTAAAAAGAGAATTTGCGGCTAATGGATACTTTTAATCTAGATAATCAATTACCAGATTACTAGCGTGTTTTCTACATCAGCCAGCGGGTATCAATATTTACTTTTATACTGGTGACTATCTCACAAATCTTCTGCTAAAGCCAAGACGAGATCTATGGGATTGCCTCAGAGAGGCAGTGAGGAGCGATTGCCAGCTAAGTCATCCCGCAGTTATCGTCTTTTAACTTTGTATCAAAACTAATCAACTTGCTCGGGCTGTTACCCAATCAAGCTGATGTGAGAATCTAAAACCAGCTTAGGGAGATTTGGTAGGAGTTGGCGTAGCAGCAGGAGGAGTAGTTGCGGCTGGTTTAGGAGTAGCAGCAGGAGGGGTAGTTGCGGCTGGTGAAGAAGTAGCAGGGGGGGTAGCTTCTGGGGTGCTGGTTTGTTGGCAAGCTCCCAACATAGCAGTCAAACCGAGTCCTAGAGCCAGAGTAACGATTTTCTTGTTCATAAACTCCTTGGTTACCGATCGTCTCACAATTTGTAACTAAATGATAATAACAACTCTTGATTTACTAAGCTAGCTTCATTAAACAAGTCTTGTTGTCTTCGTGAAGCAAAGCCTTCGCATTTATCAACTATAACCGCAGAAGTCCTTCAAAAGGCTTCGCATCCCGATGTTTTTAGCGATCGCAGGAATGGGGGCGGTACTCATCACCGCACCCTAAGCAGCCTTGTTACGTAGGAAACTGCTCGGGATTTGATGTTAAAATCCTGTCAGAACACCGAGAATAAAGAATATAAACATCAGATAAACAACGCTTGACCAGCTTTCCCATCCCTAAAAATATCCTTGCCACTGCCAGTCAGCGAAAATTTATTTAATCTAATTGGTAAAACTTATGTCGGTTGGCCCTAAATCTGCTGCTTCTAGACAAAAGCACTTTTCCCAGAAATCAGCCGTTACTTCCATCCATAGCCAAAAACAGCGCAGAGATAGCCGTTCGCGGGAATTTTTGCGTTTGGTGGAGGAAACCACAAATTTTCCCGCTCGACAGCAGACAGCAAAACTACGGTTTCCCAAAACTCAACCTTACTCAGCTGAATTATCTAACCAGCCAGACGTTAAAGTATTACCCCAAACCGAATCAATTCCTACATGGTTACGTGCCTTCATAGGATTGCAAAAATTTTCTAGCGTGACGACTTTTTTGCTAGTGGGTGCTGTACTGGTAGTATATGGCACTACTGTATATACTCAGCAATTGTGGAGTCGAGAGTATCGGAAACTAGAAAAATTGCAACGGCAAGAAAGACAGGTCACTGCGGCTGGTGAAGTATTGAAATATCAGCTAGCCAATCAAGCAGAAAATACAGATGCCGGTTTAGTTTCTCCTCATCCAGAGAATAATTTATTTCTAGAAGCATCACCATCTCGACCAGCACCAGAAGGAAATACTCCCTCCCAGCCAATAGCTAATCCAAGTTTAACTCCCACTCCAGTAGGATATTAGAAAGAAAAATAAAAAATTAAAAAGTAGACCTACTTTTTTGATTTTGATTGGCTAGGAGTTCGAGCGAGAAGTAAATCGAGAGGGATAATAATGCTTTCTGGTGAAAAGATACGCTTATTAGCGATCGCAAACGGTTACAGGGGTTACTTTTTGTGTAAATAGTAAGCTATTTTAATATTTCGATCGTTATGGCTGATACCCTTTTTGCCAATCAAAAAATCCGTCAAAACTGCTGCCAATCAAAGGAGCGGTATATTGGTTATCTAAATTCGGAACGAGTGAGGTTTTACTATGGCTTCTAGTCATCCACCTTCTTCTGGTAATGGAAAAGGCCGTAGTAGAACTAGAACGCGGCGACCTAGAAACAGCAAACGTCAACCAAATTTTTTGAATATAGCGCCACCGAAACTGCCTAAGCAGACTGATTTGCCGATGGGAGTTGCCAAACTAACTCAAATCATCGGTTCTGCCTCACAACAAGATTTTGAGGTGGGAAATATTAGCGATCGCAAACAAAATTTAAAAACCGACCAGCCCCCTCAAAGTCTCAAATCTATCCTCAAAACCCCTCAATTAAACCGAATCATATTAGTATGGGTATTTTTGGTATTGAGTGGATTGGCGCTGGGTTGGAACTTGCATCGCTTACAAATGGTGCGCGGCCCCGTACTGGCCAAGGCTGCCAAGCAACAGCAAATGGTTTCTCTGCGCCCTTACGTACCTCGTCGTCCCATCGTTGACCGAAATCAAAACGTTTTAGCGGTCGATCGGCCAGTTTATACTTTATATGCCCATCCCAAACTATTTAAAAAATCCAAACAAGAGATTGCCACCGAATTATCAAACTTTATCGGTAAAACACCAGAAGAATTACTAAAACAATTTAATATCGCTGAAAGTGGTATCCGAATCGAAAATACCTTGCTCGAAGAAGTAGCCGATCGAATTACTGCCCTTCGTGTGGATGGCTTAGAATTAATTCCCCATTACTCCCGCCTCTACCCCCAACAAGAATTAGCAGCAGACATAGTTGGCTACGTCGATATAGACCACAAAGGGCAAGCAGGGATAGAACGCAGCCAGCAAAAACTATTAGAGCGTTCTGTCAAAGCAGTGAGACTCAGCAGGGCAGGTAACGGCGCGATGATGCCCGATTACGCACCGATGGGGGTATTGAGCTTTGATGATTTGCAATTGCAACTAACCATCGATAGTCGCCTGCAAAGGGCGGCTCGTGCTGCCTTAAAAGAAAAAATCGAACAATTCAAGGCCAAACGAGGCACCGCGATCGTGATGGATGCACGGGATGGTGCTTTACTGGCACTGGTTTCCGAACCTTCCTACGATCCCAACCATTATTCTAAATACGATGTAGGTCTGTATAAAAACTGGGCGCTCACAGACCTTTACGAACCTGGCTCTACTTTTAAACCGCTTAATATAGCGATCGCATTAGAAACGGGAGCCATCAAACCAGAGAGTACCTTTGTTGACACCGGTACCATTCGCGTCGGTCGTTGGTCGATTAAAAATGCTGAAGGTGGTGGACGGGGGTCAATAAATATCAGCGAGATTCTGCAAGTCTCTAGCAACGTGGGTATGGTACAAATTATCCAGCAACTCAAGCCCAGCGTTTACTACGGTTGGCTAGAAAGACTCGGACTCGGACAAGCAGTAGAAACAGACTTGCCTTTTGAAGCTACCAGCCAGTTAAAAAGTCAAGAAAAATTTACGATATCTCCGATCGAGCCAGCTACCGCTTCTTTTGGCCAAGGATTTTCGATCACTCCCTTACAACTAGCGCAATTGCATAGTGCCCTCGCTAACGGTGGCAAATTAGTTAGTCCTCACGTAGTTAGAGGTTTAGTTGACTCTCAAGGACAAATGCACTGGCAACCCACGTTACCGACAAATAGACCCATCTTTTCGCCAAAAACCACGCAGACAGTTTTGGAAATGATGGAAAATGTAGTCACGAATGGAACCGGAAAAGCTGCTCAAATTCCCGGATATCGAATTGGAGGTAAAACCGGTACGGCGCAAAAAGCCAGCCCTAAAGGTGGCTACTTACCTGATGCCAAAATTACTAGCTTTGTCGGTATTCTGCCAATCCAAGAACCCCGCTACGTCGTGGTAGCTGTCGTAGATGAACCGAAGGGTAGGGTTTTTGGTTCAACAGTAGCAGCACCGATCGTTAAATCGATAATGGAATCTTTGATTAGCATCGAGCAAATTCCACCCAGCCAATCAAATCAACCATCAAATCAGTAATATCTCAACTTTAATGACGGTAATTTGAGATTTATATTTTTACGATCGTACTTTTACTAACTTTGCCATCCACATTTCTGGCGGATTGGTATAATATTCTATTTCTTCAACTTGATACACGCAAGAACCAGAACTTTCTTGCAACACTAAATAATCTCCCTGCTTGATACCTTTTCCTTGTGCTGTCATATAACCGCCATTACCTTCTTCAATAGGATCGAAAAAGTAATCTAAAGCTGGTTGGTATTTCCTGTAATCGTGTGTTTTACGAACAGGGTTTGAGGCAGTTGCTGAAGGTAGCATATTCGATAACCAATCGAACATAGAGTTGGTATAGTTAAGTATGAAAACCATAATTTTTTAGGATCTATTTAGAGAACATTAAAAGCAGCGATCTAAATTAACTGACCTTGTGATTTCAATCTCGTCCACCAAGAATTGGGCATTACTTAACAATTGGGTAAAATCTCAACAAAAAAGCTTGTTTTATTATCATAAAGAGTATAAAAAAGTAGATTGAAACAAAGTATTAAAATTTTCTCTTTGTCATAAATGCAGGTCTAGCAAAACAGAGTTAAAAAGCCAGAACTCAGCAATTTAGAATAATCGCAAAATAGTTGCTGCCAAATTTTATAGTTTATTTTTTCTCTTAACATTCTGAAAAAGGGTATGAAAAATCTAAAGTTTTCCCTTTTTCAAGTGGTGAGAGCAAAAAATAAAAACTATAATCCGATCGCTAACAAAGTACATTATTCATCAGTTGCTGGTGAATTAATTCTTCATAAACTAGCATAATGAATTTCTATTGCTGACTCCTTAATGATTCTTCGCAATTTATTTTGCTAGTAAAATTTCCTGCTAAAATCTCCCGTCCGATAGATATCTAACTCCTCAACTGACTATTTCTGATTTGTTCCCAAATTTGTTGCCAACTTTTAGCAGGTTCCGCACAATTAAGGCCCTGGCAAACTAAACCAATACTACCTTCTGGTAGATGTTCTATCACTTTGTAAACGGCTACGGGTAAATAACTATTAATTAGAGATGACATCCGATCCGAATCAGTTCGCACCAGGGTGTGGTTAAGATACCAATCTAAACCTGCAAATAAACTCGGACAAGCTTGGGGAGACTCCTTCATCGGAGTAATAAAAGCTTGTAAGCTTTGTTGGGCGCGATCGAGATATTCTAGATTTTCAGTCAGTAAAGCTAGTTGCACTAGATTAGCGATCGCCACACCATTAGGAGAAGGGGTGGCGTTATCACTATAGTTGCGTTCCCGCACCAAAAGTTCCCGACTAGCATCGCTAGCAGTGTTATAGTAGCCCCCTAATTCAATACTCCAGAGAAATTCATCGAACTCCTGCTGCACCTTGATGGCTTTTTCTAACCAAAAATAAGCCGTTGGAAATTCGTTTTCTTTCGCAGCAGTCAATTTCAACGCCGCTTGATACAAATCCAGTAAAGCTTTAATAAACAGCGCGTAATCCTCTGACTGGGCTAAAACTGCTGGTTGCCCGTCATAATTGAGGCGATGAAAACGATCGTTCACCCATTGACGCTCTAAAATAAAATTGGCAGCTTTCACCGCTGGAGACAAATATTCCAGTTGCCCGAACACTACATAAGCTCTTGCCAAACCGGAAATCATCAAGCTATTCCAAGCTACGATCGCTTTAGGGTCTGTCACGGGAGGGATGCGTCCCGGCCAGTTATTGCTTTTTGCCTCCTGATTATTACGTGCTGGTGGGAAAGTTTCCACAGCTTCAGGTTTTGCCCCGTAGCGCACGACGAAAAGTTTTGCTAAAGCAGCTTCTACCGTAAGAGATAAATCACCGGAATGGCGACATTGTAAAACGTTGCGTCCTTCAAAATTGCCTTCTTCGGTTACCGTAAATTGCGCTTTGATTTCTGCCAATTCTTCCGCAGCGAGTAAACTTTCTAATTCTCGATAACTCCAAACATAAAAATCCCCTTCCTCCGGTTCTGCTGCTGTAGCATCGCTAAAACTATCCGCATCTTGAGCAGCATAAAAATAACCTTCAGGGGCAGTCATTTCCCTTTTCAACCACTTTACCGTACCTGCGATCGCTCTTTTTATCGCAGGCTCCTCTATACCGCTACTCCACAAATTAGCCAGATACTCTACGATCTGACCGTTGTCATATAGCATTTTTTCAAAGTGAGGCACCGTCCAAGTCGGGTCAACCGTGTAACGGTGAAAACCCCCCCCTACCACATCGTAAATTCCACCCAACGCTAAATTTAATCCCCGTTGGCGACAAACTTCCTTTAAATCGTATTTTCCTGATAAATCAAACCGAACGCCCCGCAACACGGTTTCCCCATAAGGCATCATGGGAAAACTAGGGCCGTACCCGACACCACTGAGTACGCTAGCATTAGTTTCTATACCTTGACGCAACAAAGTAAAATCCAGCGCTTCGCCGCCTGGAGAATGAAGTGCGGCTGATTGTTGAAGATAACCAAAAATTTCTGACGTTACAGACTCGACTTTGGTGGTTTCCGTGTCGTAGTAGCGGCGAATTGCTTGCAATACTTGTAAAAATCCCGGTCGTCCATAACGGGGTTCGATGGGAAAATAAGTCCCGCCGTAAAAGGGGATTAAATTTTTCGGATCTAAAAATACATTAAGCGGCCACCCACCTTGACCGACCATCATTTGCAGTCCTTGCATATAGATGCTGTCTAGGTCTGGTCGTTCTTCCCGATCTACTTTAATAGGAATAAAATTACCGTTCATATATTCGGCAATGGCGCGATCGGAAAATGCCTCCCCTTCCATGACAGTACACCAGTGACAGCTTGAGTAACCGATCGAAAGGAAAATCGGCTTATTGTCGCGAAGAGCCACTTCCAAGGCTTCCTCGCACCAAGGCCACCAGTCGATCGGATTTTCAGCGTGTTTGCGGAGGTAAAGACTTTGGGAGCGTGCAAGGCGATTGGTCATGGCTCGAAGGTAGTGGCGATATTTCTTCACTTTATAATTAGGTGGATTTGCACCCGATCCTACATCTATATAAATAATTATCCTCTGTGAAAGCCTAGCTTGCGATTTGTCGCCATACCGATTTTCGAGCTAAAATTCCTACCCATCGATAGATAAAAAATGCTCTTCAGTTAAATTGATTGTTATTGGGGAATCGTTTGATGAAATGTGTATTTTGTAACCTAATTAAACGATTTAGTAAAATAACTAATGGTGTTTGAGTTGTTTGCCAGCTGGGTAGCGCGTTGTTTTCCGCCGTAGGCGAACTAATTAAGGCCAGCAATTGAAGCAAGAATGTAAGAATGGCAGCTTGCAAAAATTTTGTACCCATTGGCCACTCCTTTTCCTCTTGGGTATTGTGATTACTTTAAGATTGACTGCTCATCTCCCACTTCGTTCCTTCGTGTCGCCCTACTGGATGAAATTGAAAATCATATAGATGATTTATTATTTGTCATCCGTCCTTAGGAAATGAGGATTGACAAATGACTTACTTAATGTAGTAGTAATCTTAACCAGACCCAAAAACTTAATGCGATCGACAACCAAATCAAAAAACAATAGCGAGTTAGCTGCATTGCCTGTTTTATTTTGTCAGGAGTAATCGGCGCTTTAGGATCTCCCAACAACGGTTTAGGTTTGGCTACACCGCGATACCAATTTGTGCCTCCAACCCGAACATTGAGTAGAGCAGCATAAACGCATTCGCTCCATCCAGAATTAGGGCTGGGGTCTTTTGGCGCGTCTCGCCAACAAATTTTCCAGATCTGGTATGGTCTGCCAGATAAAAATGCCAAAGTAATTACTAATAACCGACAAGGCAACCAAGTTAGAACATCTTCTTGTTTGGCACTAAACCATCCTATATAGGTGTAGGGAGCTTCTCGATAGCCCACCATTGAATCAAGAGTGCTGGCAGTTTTATAAGCAAGCACGAGGGGAACACTACCGATCGGGGGAAAAAATAGACCGATTAAAGCATAAAACAAAGGAGCCAATACTCCATCGGTAGCATTTTCCGTAACGGTTTCCAAAACAGCCCGCAAGATTTCCGGTGCCGATAAGTTAGCTGTATCTCGACCGACATATTGACGTAAAGTAGAACGGGCTGTATCTATATCTCCTTTTATTAATGGTTGCAAAACTGCTATGCCAGCATTTGTTAAACTCCTACCTGCAAAACAACTGGCTAGCAGAATCGTATTAACTGTCATACCTAATAAAGGATGTACCCATCTAGCACCTGCGATGGTTAACCAGCCGATCGATCCGCTACCGATGACTAATCCAATTCCTAAAACTGCGCCTGTGAAGCGACTGATTATGTTGTCGATCGGAAAATTAGTAATTTTCTTTAGCCAATGAAGATAGCTTTTCGTGTCAGGATTGTTTAAAAATTCGATCGCCCATTGAAATAAACGATTAATTACCCAGCCGATCGCTTGTACCGGATGGGGCCAACCCCAAGGATCGCCTATGATGAAATCTAGCCAAGATGCTAAGGCGAGGACGAGCGCTGGCTCTAATCGAGAAAAATTAACCTGCATAGAATTTAATCAGGACGAAGCATTCTGGGAAACAGCCTCTAAATTTTCCCTTAAATTTGTCAATTATTATCGGATTAACAACCGTTCTCTATGGTATTAGCTTCTGCTAATCCGAAGTAATTCCGGTTAGGGTAACCAGCAAATAGCCTATAGGTTAGAGATTGCTTTACTGGTAAAGTAATTATTAGTTCAGTAGGGTTTGATCCTGATATAGTTGACTTGGTAATCACCGCTCAGTTTTAAACAACAAAACTAGTTTCACCTCCTTGGGCGGCTTGCCAACTACGGGCATCAAAATAAAGGTCTTCCAAAGAAATACTGTAGAGTGCTTCTTTTAGCTTTTGGTGTAATTGTCGCCAAAGGGTAAATGTTACCCAGTCTTCAGCTAGCTTTGCATCTGGAGCGTGACGAGGTAGTGGTTCGATCGTTTCACCCACTGCTTCTAAAATTTGTCCCAGAGAAATTTGTGCCGGTTCCCGTGCTAATTTATAACCTCCTTGAGCACCGCGAACTGATTCAACTAAACCCGCACGACGCATTTCTATAAGCAGTTTTTCCAAATAAGGTGCGGGTATTTCTTGACGCTGAGCGATCGCTCTTACAGAAGTAGGGCGATATCCCGGCTGTAGACTTAAATCTAACAGCGCCTTCACACTATAGTGTCCGCGAGTGGTTAATTTCATTCTCAGGTATCTATATATGGCAGATCGTCTATATTTATCCTTCCATTCAAGTGTGTAAGCTTTTCTAAGGAAAGGGACATCATACCAAATCAACAGATTATTGGCAGTTGCTACTGACAAAGAGGCAAAGGCTAGTGATAGCTTACTGATTGGATTGTTGCTTGCAACCCACCCATAGAACTATTGACCAAACAGAAATAACAACCTGGCAAAGGAATGTTACATAATTTTGTATGCTGATACAATGCTAAAGCTTCATAACTATAGTAAAATTCAGCTAAAGTAGGATAATATAAACTACTTGAAACCTTGGTTGTTGAGTGAAGTTAATGAATAAATCAAAAAAGATCGAACCCCTAACTGGTGAAGCTCTCCTTAAAAAAGTAAAAGAGCTAGATAACCTGAGCAAAGAAGAAAAGGCGAAAGCCTGCGGCTACTACACTGTCACTAAAAACGGTGTAGAGCGCGTTAACATGATGAAGTTCTTAAACGCCCTGATCGATGCTGAAGGTATTCAGTTAGATAGCAAACAAGGCGGTAACGGACGTGGCGGACGTAGCGCTAGCTATCGCATTAGCGTTCAGTCTAACGGGAACTTACTAATTGGCTCAGCTTACACTAAACAGATGGGACTCAAGTCAGGAGATGAATTTGAAATTTCTCTCGGACGCAAGCATATTCGTTTGCGGCAAGTAAATGCTGATGGTGAAGTTATAGACGAAGAATCCTGAGCATTAGTTAAACTAAGGGCTACCACCAAAAGAAGCCTACAGTTAAATAGTACCGGCTAAGGCAAAAGAACGGGAATGTTGGCTTCGTGCCGCTAAGCCAAGATAAATTCCCGTCATATTACCTGAAGTTTTCACAAAGCAGGTTGCTTAAATTTAGGGACAGGTAACTCTTCCGTTTCTCCTATGGTTAATAGGTAACGGTTGAGTGTCTGGCTAGTCACTGCTATATCACAAGCTAAGGTAATCCCCTGCTGTTGTAATAAGCCTAAAACTTGATGGGGATTATCTCGCTCAACCACGGGTAACTGATGCAAACCACGCGCTGCCATGCGGTCTAAAGCTTCAGCAACCGACTCATCTTGGTAAGCGTAAAGGATTTCTTTGGTGCAGATAGATTCCAGAGTTTGTGCGGCTAAGTTGCTCCCCACGCTGTCAGTTTGAGTGCGTGCGATCGCTCGATTAATATCTTGCAGCGTTACCAAACCAATTAATTGCGATTCTGCATCAATTACTAAAGCCGTATGGCATCTTTCTCGCGTCAGCGCAAGACCAGCTTCTAGAAAATTATAAGAGCCAGGTAACATCAAAGGTAGCTTTTCCATAGCTGCCGATACTGGCATTTGCTTTAAGATTTCCAGATTCTGGTCTTTTTCTAAATTGACGCCCATTTGTTGAAGGTTTAAACCTTGAGTAGCAGTTGGTTTGAGTCGTTCCACTAACCAAACGCTAAGACCGACTGCTGCCATTAACGGTAAAACAATTCGGTAGTCTCGCGTTAGTTCAAACAGCAACAAAATAGCTGTTAAAGGAGCTCTGACGCTACCAGCTAAAACTGCTGCCATTCCCACCATTGCATAGGCAGGTGGTGCGGCAATATAGGGACTCATTTGTGGCAGCAAAGCCGCTAAAACTTTTCCGTAAGCTGCTCCTAAAGAAGCTCCTAAAAACATGGCTGGGGCAAACACCCCACCAACTAAGCCACTACCCAAACTGAGGGCGGTCATGACCAGCTTGATTACTAATAAAATCGGTAATAACTGAAGGGAAAATTCTACATCTTGGAGCATGGCTTCTACGGTTTCGTAACCGATGCCCAGGATTTGAGGCCATTGCAAAGCCACCAATCCCACGCACAGACCGCCGATTACTGGATGAATAAACCGAGGAATTCGACCTAGCCAGCGAAAACCAAGTAATTCTCCGCGAAAACACTTTTGAGCTAACTGAATAGCTTGAGTATAAGTAAGAGATACCAAACAGGCTAATAAACCCAGCCCCATATATAAAGGTAATTCTAAGGGGCTGCGAACTTCATAAACAGGTAAGCTAAAAGCCGGTTGCGCCCCCAATCCAATTTGGGCGATTAAAGCCGAAACTACAGCCGATAAAAGGACTACGCTAACTGCGGAAGTGGCAAACGTAGTACCCAGAACTACTTCTAGGGCAAAGAATACTCCTGCAATAGGAGCATTAAAACCAGCCGCTAAGCCGGCTGCAGCCCCGGCACCCAAAAGCAAACGATGCCGTTCTTGAGACACTTGCATCACTTGCCCTAGTAACATACCGAAATTAGCGCCAATTTCCACGCTCGGTCCTTCCGGGCCAAGAGAAGCCCCCGTTCCCAAGGAAATAGAGGCAGCTACCATTTTAGTAACGGGTCGGAGTTGTCTGACGACCGCAGAGGGTTTTCCCTGTGTAGCGGCAATTAAAGAAGAAATACTTGGCCCTAAGTCACGCCACCGCCAGCGCATTAAGCCGACGAGTAGACCACCGATGGTAGGTACGCAGGCTAAAGTCCAAGCACCCCAGAGGGAAATCTTACCCATCAGGTTTTCTAGCATCAGGCTGTGGATTGACTTAATTAAATAATGAAACGTCACTACACCCATGCCAGTAACACTACCAATCAGTACCGCCAAAATTAATACGACGGTTTCTGGTGATGGTTGGAGATGATTGAAAAGACGAGTCAGACGGGAAGAAAGAGTCAAGCCCTGGCAAGATTGTCCCGTACCTTGCAATGGCTGTTCGTTCAGCCGCACCGCAGCGTTTGGGATCGAGTTCATATAAAAACGACTATATTAATTAAATTTTGTTACTAGCTCCTCATTTAAATTCTATCGACAAGAAACACTACAGGTGTACAGTATTGGCAGTTAAGAAGGGTAGACTAAGGATGATGCCAGTATAATCCCATCTATATAGCTCCTTTGGAAATCGCCTGTTAATTTTGGGGTCGCGCCTGGGGAGCAACTTGATGGTAAATGTCATCGTTAATTAGTGGTATCTACCGCCAAATACGTGTGTTTGAGGCTAACTAACTGCTGCTACTAAAAAATTAGGGAATAGAGGAAGGTACTGGAAAATAGCCTTTGATGCTTTCATCCCGATCGAACCATCTTCAAATCGTGATTCCCCGATCGAATATTCTTGTTTTGACCCTTGGTGTCACAGAAAGTCAGCTTCTCATCACATCACTGAATAATAGGCACATCCCGTGGAAAAATAGGAAATTCTGATGAATTCTCACACCTTTGATGGTAATTCCGTTACTTGTCCAATTTGCCATCGTTCCAAAGGAATGAAGTTGGGGAACACGGGCAATGGACTTTATATGTGTCCGTATTGCCAAGAATGCTTTGTTGTTAGTCAAAGCGGTAATTATGTCAGAGATCCCCAGCCTAATAAGAAGCAAAAAGCTGATGGGCAAATGTTACGTCGGCAAAGTCGTCCGTTGGCTCGGATGCGTCGTGATTTCCAACTCATCAAGCCAATTTTCCTGATCGCGATCGTCAGTAGTGCTATTTTGTTCGGTTATTCATTGGCCACTCTGGATGAAAGGCCAAATCAAACAAACCCAGTTCAGGATTTTATAGATTGGGCAACTAAAATGAGCGAGTGAGGTTTATTTATTTTTTTTATAGATAGGGATACGAGGAAGTAGCAACTATGAATTATGAAGTCGGCTACCAATCTAAAAGAGGACAGAAAAGGGTTTTTGAGCAGCCAAAGAACAGAATTCTACTTAACTGAATTTTCCGGCTTCAGAACAATAGCCGTTTTAGTGATTTCCACCACCACTTCAAAGGAGCAGATTTGCTCATGTTTAATCGCCAAAATCAATTCGCTATAGTTGGCTTTACCAGCTTCATGTTGTTGTCTGGTGCAGCGCCCTTATTAGCAAATGACATTCCCAGCGTTTTTCACATTTCCAAAAATGATAATGGCAATCAAGTGCATTATGGGATACGACTGAATCAAAACTGCGTACCAATCCCAAATCAACCAGTATATGTATATTGGCAGAAAGAAGACGGAACAACTAGGGAACTGATCTCGCTAGAACAATCTGGTTACGGTATATTCAGCCAAGCTGTCTCCGGTGCAAAGGTAGACATCGTTCTTAATGCTTTCCGCTCCAGAGGTATCCAAAAGTTAATTTCATTTAAATCTGTTAAGTTGAATGATGGCCGTTGTCAAGCTTCCGCATTTACCAGTATTAACGGTAAGCCAATGCAACTTACTAAGTTAGATATTTTACTAAGTAATATTAATCGAAACCCGTTTACTGGTGGTACGATAGGTGGCAGGATAGTTAGTTTAACGCTTATTGGTTCAACTAAAGATGGCAAAAGTGAAGAAGTAATTTCATGTACTTCGGATTGTCGCTTCGGTCTTTAAGAGAGGTTTACTTGGCGATCGCGATCGGGACTGGTATTTCGGGCATTAAAAAAATAGTTAAAATTTATTGGCCAGCCATTAGTTCCATATTGGTAGTTGACCAAAATTTTCCCCGCGATACTTCAGAACGGCCAATTGTTAATTAACCAGAAACAAATTATTGCTTATCCCGTGTAATCAGCGTCCATCCTGCGGCTGCACCACGGGTTTTTACTCGTTCTAGCTTGAGATTTTGCAGGGCTTCTCGATCGAGCAGCAAATAAGGGCTAGGCTCTTGCGCCCAAAATTCTTTTAGTTGAGGTAAAGTTGCTGGAATAACTTGGCGATCGCTATAAAAATTTAAGGAAGGACGAAAATGGGGATGTGAGGTATAAACTTTCTGATTAACTGGGATACGCTGGATAATTTCGGCAACTGGTTTAACGGGGTAATGTTCTGCTAATTCCCAAATCCAATGGTCGGAAATCATTAGTAAGGATAGGGAAACATAACTGCCCCATATTAAAATTGGTATAAACTGAAAGTCACGCTGGGCAACTAAAAAAGCGGCTAAACTCATGGTGATGGCAATCGCCACCATGACTAGCTGTAAATCAGTTTCTGGTTCGGGAATAAACTTGCCAAAATAAATACTACCGAGCCAACTAACTAAAGCTAGCAATCCTAAAACGATCGACCAAGCACGGGGATAAGTTTTTGTACTAGGCCAATACCATATTTCTGCTAAGTAAGCTCCTAAAGCGAGGGCTAAAGCTGGATAAATTGGCATGACATACCAGGGAAGTTTGGTTGTCATCAAAGAAATGGCTAAGAAATAAGCACCGCTCCAAACCAGTAATAATTTAGCCCAGCTTGAATTGCGATTTTCCCATGTATAAATTAAACTTTGGGGTAAGAAGATGAGCCAAGGCCAGTTATATTTAAAGATTTCTAGTAAGTAATACCAAGGCGGCCCTGCATGATTTTCGATCGGTGTCCAAACACGTTTGAAAGATTGATCGATTAGGCCGACATCAATAAAAGTTTGACCGTAGTGCAGCACTTGAGCGCCGTACCAAAAACCTACTGGGATGCTGCCTATCAAGATGCCGACCCAAAAATAACCGGATTTCAACAGTCGGGGGGTATCCCAAGCGAGGAATAAAAGCGCGATCGCGCCCAATAGTAATCCTAAAATACCTTTTGTTAAGCAAATTAACCCAAAGCCGATTCCGGCGCCCAAGCAATAACGCAAGTCGCGCCGACTACGTAACAAAAACCACATCGCAAATAGAAAAAAGCACGATACCGCTCCATCCAGCATTGCCAAACGTCCGTGACGCACTACTGGCAGTAAAGTCAAATAAATCAAAGCGGCGAAAATAGCGTAGAGACGACAGTGAAAAATTTCGCGCCCGATTTTATACAGTAAGGGTATTGAAATAGCCGCCAGTATTGCTCCCGACAAGCGGCTCGTCCACTCGTTGACATCTCCTAGAGAATACGCCCAAGCTATTAACCAATGTACCAAAGGCGGCTTATTAATATAAGCTTCTCCCCCTAAAGTAGGGTAAAGCCAACGGAGAGAACCTGCGGGTGCTTGGTAAATTTCGCGGGCTACTTGAGCAACAATTCCCTCATCCCAATCCCGCAGTGGTAGATTGCCTAAATTAATCAGATAGAGGAAAAGTGCGGCTAGTAGCAACCCAAAGACCCACAAGCGGTCGATCGAGCTTTCAGCGCGAAGCAAACGGCTCTCTTGATTACCCAACTGCGAAAGTTTACGATACATGATAATTTATAGTGCTGGGCTATAATGATTCGGCAAGGAATTACACAAATTTATCATCAAATACAATATTCTGTTGTAGGGCGTTATCCCTTACACCCTACAACAGTAATTAAAATTTAACCAGTTTTAGAAAGTTAAGCTTTTCCTAACTTTTCTTTAGATTGGTAATAAACCTTACTGCCTGTATCTGAAACAAAATGACAGGTTAGGTAGGAACGAACAAAAGATCGCCAAATGGATTCGCGAGACTCGCGGTAATAATCTCCCAAAATTGGTTTGATTGCTTCTGTTGCGGTTTTTAAATGATAGTGAGGGATGCTTAGAAAAATGTGATGGGCTACATGAGTGCCGATATTGTGGTGAATGTTATTGATAAATCCGTAATCGCGATCGATCGTAGATAATGCACCTTTGAGGAAATACCAATCTTTACCGCGATACCAAGGAATATCTGGTTCTGTGTGATGTAAATAGGTTACTAAATCGAGCCAAACCACAAACACCACATAGGGGCCGAGGTAGTATTTTAGCAAAAACATCCAGCCAAATTGATAGGTCAACCAACCCAAAAAACCTATCATTAATGACCAGCATACGGTACTGGTGATAATATCCCATTTTTCCGATGGTTTAAACAGAGGACTGTTCGGATTAAAATGAGAACCTTGCTTTCCTGGAGAACGTTTAAAAAGATATATAGGATAAGCAATTAGTAACAATTGAAAGCGGATTAATTTTTCCGGCCAACCCATCTCCTTATATTTGCTTTCGGTGACGGGATACCAGCTTTCGTCGGTATCGATATTACCTGTATTTTGATGGTGAGTTCTGTGGCTAATTCGCCAACCGTGAAAAGGGACTAGGATGGGAGTATGGGTTAAATGTCCTACTAAATTATTCAGCCATTTCTTCTTAGAAAAAGAGCCGTGACCGCAGTCATGTCCTACGACAAACAAAGCCCAAAACATAGTTCCTTGCATCAGCCAAAATACGGGCCAAAACCACCAGGAGTTTAGGTAGTAGGCAACTGCGTAAAGCAGGCTAACTATAGACACGTCCAAAAATAAATAGAAAAGAGATTTTGGGATGGATGGTTCAAAACATTGGGGCGGAATGGCAGATTTTAACTGACTGAGGGTGAAGGGGAGTTCTGCACTGAGATCGGAAGATTCCGCTTGAGGAAAAGTATTTAAGTCGATCGAGGGAGCTTGCACGAAGTTTTAAAATTTACATTATTGTAGACAAATCGCATTATTCTACAGTTAATCAATGAGTGCAATAAGAGGTAAAAGCGTTGATTAGTCAACAGTGTAGCTGCTGAGAAGGAATATTAAGGAGCAACATGGTAAATACGGTTGATATGATCACAAATAATATGGTAATGAATCGATTTACCGGGCTATAACTGTTGTTATCTCCATTTTCTTTCATGGGGCGAACAATCTTACTGAGTTAAAAATAATACTTTGTATTTTTCAGTAATTTAGTGAAAATTAAAGCGGGTAGATGGCTAAGGTACGGACATCACGGTAAACGATAATCCAAATATTATTTCCCACATCTCGATCGGCACTAATCATTTTGAGCGTGCGATCGCGTTTTACGATCGCGTATTGCCAACTCTAGGCTGCAAGCGAATCATGGCAAGCAGTATCCAGAATTTTGGGTACAAATCCCGATCGATGGTCAACCCGCAACGGTCGGAAATGGAACTCACATCGGCTTTGTTGCTCCCACCAAAGAATCAGTTCGCGCTTTCTACGAGGCTGCGTTAGCTGCCGGAGCGATCGATGATGGCGCTCCCAGCCCCAGGCCAGAATATGGCGAACCCTACTATGGTTGCTTCGTGCGCGATCCAGACGGTCATAAGATAGAAGCATCTTATTGGGATACGCGATCGATCGACGAACCCTACCTAAATGAGTCCGAACCATAATTAATTGTTGATTCCCATCTAAATCAAGTCAAAATCGTACCGCCCATCAACTTTTGATACCGATACTCCAACTCGGCTTGCAACACAGGCCATCTTTGCAAACTTTCATCTCTCAAAATTATCTTTTCCGCCGCATTTCTGGCAATTTCCAAAACTTCTTGATCTTCCACCAAACTAGCTAAAGCAAAATCCGGTAAACCTGATTGACGAGTACCTAAAACTTGTCCCGGGCCACGGAAACGCAGATCCATTTCTGAGATAAAAAAGCCATCTTGCGACTGCTCCAAAACATTTAACCTCTGACGCGCATCGGGAGTTTGAGAACTACTCATCAACAGACAATAAGATTTAGCCGCACCCCGACCGACCCGACCCCGCAATTGATGTAACTGAGATAAACCAAAACGTTCGGCATTTTCAATCATCATGACCGACGCATTCGGTACGTCAACGCCTACTTCAATCACGGTAGTTGCCACGAGAATTTGAGTTTGATTATTGCGAAATAAATTAATTGCTTCATCCTTTTCAGCCGAACTCATGCGACCGTGAAGCAATCCTAATTTAAATTCAGGAAAAATTACTTCCGAAAGTCGTTGATATTCTTCAACAGCCGCTTTTACATCTAATTTTTCCGATTCTTCTACTAAAGGAAATACAATATAAGCTTGTTGACCTTGAGCGATTTCTCTACGAATTAAGTCATAAGCTTGATTGCGATCTCTCCCCGATAATGCTACTGTCTGAATTGCTTGCCTACCAGGTGGTAATTCATCAATTTGACTGACATCTAAATCCCCATGCAAAGTTAAAGCTAAAGTGCGCGGAATCGGTGTGGCTGTCATAGTTAAAACATGAGGTTGTTCGCCTTTTTGTTGTAATTTTGCTCGTTGGTGAACGCCAAACCGATGTTGTTCGTCAATCACCACTAAACCCAATCGATAAAAGTTTACCGGGTCTTGAATTAAAGCATGAGTACCTACTAAAAGCGGCAATTCACCTGTTTCTAATTGAGCGTGAATTTCTCGCCTTTTAGCAGTTCTCGTCGAACCAGTAAGTAATTCTACAGGTAAATGCAGTAAATTAAACCAACTAACTAACTTACGGTAATGTTGTTCTGCTAAAACTTCTGTCGGAGCCATCAATGCTGCTTGGTAACCTGATTGAATAGCAGCGAGTATCGTCACCACACCAACTACAGTTTTACCAGAACCCACATCTCCTTGCACTAACCGATTCATCGGTTCTGGGTTTTGTAAGTCGTTCAAGATATCGTTGATTACTCTTTCTTGCGCGTTGGTTAATTTAAAAGGTAATACTTGATAAAATTGTTCGATTAGTTGACCAGTCGGAGCTAAAATAGCGCTAGCTTGGGTGTGGCGTAAAATTTGACGGCGTTTGAGAAATCCCAATTGCAAATAGAAAAACTCATCGAAAACTAAGCGGCGACGGGCAGCATCTTTGGCAGCATTATCTGTAGGGAAATGAATGTTAATAATGGCATCGGGTAAGCTAATTAATCCGTATTGATTTCGCAACCCTTCTGGCAAAGGGTCTTTTATTTCAGTAGCTGCTGGTAGCACTGCCAATATAGCTTGTCTGACTAAATCAGCAGGCACTCCCTCAGTTAGGGGATAAATCGGAACGACTCGACCGATATTAATTGATTCAATAGCATCCCCTGGATTAGCTAATACTTCCAGTTGCGGGTCGTCTAATGTAAGTCCGTATTTGTTATCTTTGACTAATCCAGAAGCAGCAATTATTGCACCTACTGGATAATTTCGTTTTAAACTTTCTTGAAAACCAGGGTAACTATAGCGAGTACCTGCAAAAAATCGATTGATTTTAAGTTTGTCAGGGCCGTCTTGCAGTACTATTTCTAATATAGTTAGTTTTTTATTTTTGGGGCTAGTAAAACAGTTACAACGCTTCACTTTTCCTACTACGGTAACTGTTTCTCCTGCTACTAAATCGCAAATACTTACTTGACGGGAATAATCAATGTAATCGCGAGGATAGTAAAATAGAAGGTCGCGTACTGTGTAAAGTCCCAACCTTGTTAAGTAATTAGCTTTTCTAGGGCCAATTTCTCCTAAATCACTCAGTTTTTGGTCAAGTGATATGTTTATCTTCAAAAAAGCTTTTTTCTTTTGATTATTGATATCCTTAGTGCGAGAATTGCTAATTGGTAATTGATAATTTCGCTTTTCTTCTGGTATCGGTTTTTCGTCGGTAATGCCCTGCAAATCTTGTTGAATTTGCAGGATGAAGTGCTTGGTTTGTGCGAGCAGATGTTGACGTTGCGTTAGTGTCAAATTTTGATAAACAGCAAACTGAATGGCCATTTCTTGCCATTGCTTTCGTAACAGTGGGGTGGAAGTAGTGGGAGTTTTGCCGAACTCTAAGCAAAGAAACTCGCTAAAGCGGTATTGATTTCCTACTAAGTCCGTGTAACCGCTTTTCTCTTCTACTTCCAGGGCTTTTTGCAATCGCGCCCAATCTGGTGCTTCTGCTAGCATAACCTCCCCATTCCGATCGACCTATTATTTTTCATACCAACTAGAACGCCAAGCGGCTTCGGCTTCTGCTACTGCTTTTTCCCGCTGTTTTTTTTGATAGTCGCGCCGCAGGTTACTGAGTTTAGCAGATAAGCTGCGAATTTGCTGCCGTCCGGTTGCTACTGTAGGTTCGGCAAATTCAATTTCGGATAAGCGCAGGTGAATGGCAACCAGATGAGTAACTGTAGAGGTTTGTGAATCCGGGTCACTTTCGGTTTCAATTACTAAGTTTAATAGGTTAGGTGGCCCCGGCATACTTTCTCCAGCTGCTTCTACTTTAGCTGCTGCTTCTAAGAGTGGTTCGGGTAATTTTTTGGATAGTATACCTGCTTGATGTAAAAGGCGGTTGCTATCGCGGGAGAGTTTTTGGAGGCGTTTGACTATTGCCTTTTCCAATTTTTCTTGCCAAAGAGTTAATTGTTCTGGTTTATTGAGGATGATCGGTGAAGACAAAGAGGAATTTTCTGTTAGTGCTTTTTCTTCTACTTGCTGATTTTCTTCAGCTTCAAATGATTCTTCCTTTGGCGTTTCTTGGGGTTGATTTTCTGCTTTGAGGGCTTTTTCTACCAAATCTTCTAGGTATTCCTCTGTGAGTTCTAGGGAACCAGTATCTTGATTAACGAATATTACATCGGCGCTGGTTGGTATATCAGCGCTAGTTGGGGAATCTAGTTGAGCGAGTAACTCTTGTTTAGCATCGCGAGCTAACTTTTGAATATCTTGTTGTAGTTTTTGTCGTTGACTGAAAGATAAACTGAGAAAAGCTTCGGGATAGCCTTGGGTACATAAATAATAACTTGCCACAATTAGTTGCTGTCGCGTTGCCTGCCCTAAGGCAATCAGGTAACGCTCGTAGATTTTCTTTAATTCTTCTGCCAGGGCGGAAGTAGTTTCTTCTAGGATTACGATATCTCGTTCGATTTGCTCGATCGCTCTCGCCATCACCTTATAGTTTGCGGATAATTAGCTGACAACACTTCTTTTTTTAGGATACGGCAGAAACCAAAAACAGGTCACCCACTTAAGGTTGACCTGTTTTTGTTGCTACCAAACAGTCATTGCGATTTACTTAGCGCCCATTTGAGCGGCTACTTCTTCTGCAAAGTTGCTTTCTTCTTTTTCTAGTCCTTCACCCAATACGAAACGGGCGAAGCGGCGCACTTGGATGTTTTCACCCAACTGAGCTACGTTGTTTTTGATCAACTCTTCTACCGTGATGTTTTGGTCTTTGATGTAAGGTTGATCCAACAAAGTCATTTCTTTCAGGCGTTTTTCAATTCGACCCTGAACGATTTTTTCTTTGATGTTTTCTGGTTTATTACCCAGGTCTTCCCGTCCCATTTCGATCGCTTTTTCTTTTTCTACGACTTGGGAGGGGATATCGCTTACCTTGACGTACTCGACGTTGGGGGAAGCAGCAATCTGCATGGCAATGTTTTGTACTAAGGCTTTAAAACCTTCCGTGCGGGCAACAAAGTCAGTCTGGCAGTTGACTTCTACCAGTACGCCTACTCGCCCACCAGTGTGAATGTAGCTACCTACTAAACCATCTGTTGCTGCTTTTGCTTCTATTTTACCGGCCCGAGCCAATCCTTTTTGCCGCAGCCAATCGCCGGCTTTTTCCATGTCGCCGCCGGTTTCTATGAGCGCTTTTTTGCAATCCATCATGCCTGCGCCAGTTTTTTGGCGCAGTTCTTGGACTGCTTTTGCAGATATTTCCGCCATGTTGCTTTTTGTCCCTACTCTATTTACCTTTATTAACGCTGACTACTCCTCGGTGTCTTCATCCTCATCTTCATCGATGTATTCACTCTCATCGTAGTCGATCTCGTCTTCAGCGCCTTCGTAATCTTCGTAGTCTTCTTCTTCTGCTGCTTCTAGCTGACCGTGACGACCTTCGTAGATGGCATCAGCCAATTTTCCAACGATTAGTTTAATCGATCGAATGGCGTCATCGTTAGCTGGAATGGGAATATCTACTACATCGGGGTCGCAGTTTGTATCTAATAAAGATACGATCGGAATTCCCAGTTTCAAGCATTCTTGAACTGCGTTATACTCCCGCCGTTGATCTACGATCACCACTACATCGGGAATTTTCCGCATTGCTTTGATGCCGCCCAGATATTTTTGCAGCTTTTCCATCTCGCGACGCAATACGGCTGCTTCTTTTTTCGGTAATAAATCTAGGGCACCGCTTTCCTGGCGACGTTCCAAATCTTTTAAACGCTCTACCCGCGTTTTGATGGTAGCCCAGTTGGTGAGCATTCCACCTAACCAACGTTGGTTAATATAGTAAGCTCCACAACGGCTGGCTTCTTGCGCTACTATTCCGGCTGCTTGACGCTTGGTGCCGATAAAGAGAAATTTCTTTCCTTGCTCGGCAGCAGTCCGCATATAGCTGTAAGCATTTTCCATCAACTGGGCTGTTTGCACCAAGTCGATGATGTGAACTCCGTTGCGGGAGGTGTAAATGTAGGGAGACATTTTCGGGTTCCAACGGCGAGTTTGGTGGCCAAAGTGAACCCCTGCCTCCATCATTTGAGCTAATGAGACAACTGGCATATTCGATCGAACTCCTTTCGGGTTAATCCTCCATCCAAGGGGATTTCTGAGGAATTTTTATTCTTCAGAAACACCCGAAACCTCGGATGTGTGATTTTTACAACATCCTTTAAACTAGCACAAATGTGCTTAAACAGGGCAAGTAGATATTTCGAGAATTTGATGAAAAACGGGAGAACTACTATTGTCTTAGCACTCAGTGAGATATCCCCCGTTTTTAGGCGTTACTCACTTAAATCCAGGTTGTGGTTACCAGAGAGCGGAATAGCTTCTTTGCTGGCAGAATCGTAAGCCCAAGCTTTCAGAACTACTTTGTCTGTTGGTAAACTGGAAGGATTAATTCGCGCGCTCCAGCCAGTATTTTTATAAGCAGGATTGTTTAATGCTTTAGCAACATCCGGTCTTGCTACATTTACGGGAGCAACGGCAACAACCGTTTTGTTGTCTGCCAAAGTAATAATTACGTTATCGGCTGGCTTTCCTTGGGTAGGTAGAATAGCCCAACCAGCTAGGTTGATCGGAGTTGCTTTAGAAACCTTGTGTGTTGATGCCGGTGAATTATTAACTAAATCAAATACACCAGCCCCAAATTTACTATTAGCAGGTGCTGGTTTCAAATTTACTTCACTGAGACTTTTAACTCCGGGGATGGATGCGGAAGCTGTTGTCGTTGTTTTGTCTGCCACAGGAGAAGCGGCGGGCGTAACTGCTGTGGTTGAGTTATCTGATGGAGTGGTTTCATTAGTAGCGGTTCCTGAGTTATCACCGCAAGCTGCTAATGAAAGAGCGAGAACTGAAATCACACCAAAAATTTTTGCCCGTTCAAGCATAACAATGTTTGAGGTTAAAGTGAATTGTTGTATTTTTGGAAGTTTTTACTTCCACCAAACACCCGAAATCAAGAAGATGGCCATTTAAATTGCCATCTTAAGATACCACAACTTTATCGAATTCTGGCGAGCAGGTAATACTAAGAATAGCTAATGATCTTCTTAGGGTACTTCTACCTTACTTATAACTATACGGAGAGTACCAGAATATTGGCTCTAGAAATTTGTTTCAAGTCTGGCGGTTCTACAGCCGTGGAGTATCAATTGTTTTATTAGGTACTAATAAAACATTTTCTTTGGCCGATGAGAGTTTTAACGAAGGGAATTCAACTTTTTCCGATTTGAGCGTAAGCGGCATAAACTGCTCTGACATTGTACCAATTAAGGAAAATACGGGCGATTTCCAATGCTAATTGAGGTTTACCTGTCTTGATTAGCAATTGCAATAAGGGAGCCATTGTCCTTTCGTTTAGTAAACCGCCAAGGGAAAGAATACCCCAAAGGATTCGATGCAGCCAAGTCATTTGGATCATCATGCGAACTTCCCAAGTGGGATGTTTTTGGTAGAAAAGAACTCCCATTCGTCCGCGTTGAATTTCTTTGTCAATCAGTTGGGGTAGTTGGTCTAAGCTAAAGGGTGGATGCCAGTGGTAACCAACGGCATCGGGACATTTAATTAATTTTAAATTGAGTGCTTTGAGTCGCACGCCTAGTTCTAAGTCTTCCCAGCCGTAAAGTTGAAAGCGGGTGTCGAATCGTCCGGCTGTTAAAAGCCAGTGACGGGCGATCGCAACATTTCCAGTGGCAAAATAAGCAGCTGAGAAGTCGGTGAGTTTGTAGGGTTCTGAGGTTGGGTTATCGAAGTTACAGGTGTTGATGACGCGCCCGTAGGTGAAAAGGCGATCGCTACCTAACGTTTTTTCCCCTTGAATCAATGTGGCAGCATGGGCTTGCAGAAAGTTTTCCGCGACTACCAAATCGCTATCGATAAAAATGATGGTATCGCCTTTAGCTTTCTCTACACCGAGATTGCGGGCGGCGGCTGGCCCTTGGTGGTCTTGGGAAAATATTCGCAGGTGGGGAAACTCGGTGTGATGGGACTCTAGCCAAGAAATCGTGCCATCTGTGGAACCATCATCGACCAGCACGACTTCATAACCATTAACTGGGCTACCAACATCTAAATGCTGGCGTTCCAAAGCGCGGAGGCACTTTTGGAGAATTGGTTTGCGGTTGTAAGTGGGAATTACTATGCTGAAAAACACGTTTTGAGGAGAAGGGGCTAATATAGGCTTTCAAGTTTAGCGATTTGCCAGAAACCAGGTTTCTATGCCAGGTGCAAGATCTGAGTATGGCTGCCAATAGTATAAAGAGCGATCGAGCGATTTGCGATTCGGGGAAAACTTAAATCTGTGCCTTCGCGGACAAGAATCGGCATTGTAGTGGTAGATAATAAAAACTCGTTGTTTTGCGGGATAGACATGATGGGTCGCCCCTACTTTTCTCGTGCTGGTTGGCGATCGATTAAACAACATACGCAAACATACGCTATGCGATTGGATAAGGAAATTGGGCATGAAAGCTGAAGATTTAAAGGGAAGAACGGTTGCATTTGCTGGTTCTGGCGGTCTTGATAGCTGTACGATTACCCGTTGGCTGACGGATAAAGGAGTGGGGGTAGTCTGCTTTACTGCCGACTTGGGACAACCGGATGAAGAGGATATGGACGCCATTCGCAAGCGGATGCAATTGGCTGGGGCGGCAGATTTCGTGTTGTTACCCGCACGGGAAGCTATCGCAGAAGCGGGTTTACAGGTGATTCAATCCCAAGCTTGCTATGAGGGACGCTACTGGAATACTACCGGAATTGCCCGTTGCGTCTTGGCGAAGGCGATGATCGAAGAAATGAAAAAAAGGGGACTGACGATTTTCAGTCACGGTGCGACGGGACGGGGCAACGATCAGGTACGGTTTCAACTAATTACTAATATGTTGGCTCCGGAATTTGAAGTTTACGCTCCTTGGCGAGATGAGGAATTTCTAGCTCGTTTTCCCGGTCGGAGCGAAATGATCGACTTTTGTCAAGAAAAAGGGCTGTCGGTATCTGCTACTAAGGATAAACCCTATTCGACGGATGCGAATTTATTAGGTTTAACTCACGAGTCGGGAAAGCTGGAAGAACTGACTACGCCAGCCCAATTCGTGAAGCCGATCATGGGTTGCTACCCCATAAATGCACCAGATACAGCAGAGGAGTGTATCGTCGAATTTGAGAAGGGTCGCCCGGTGAAAATTAACGGTAATTCGGTTGATTTGGTGGAAGCAATTTTGCAAGCAAATGCTCTGGGTGGAAAGCATGGCGTAGGTATCGGCACTCACTTGGTAGAAAATCGCTTTGTGGGGATTAAGTCGCGGGGAGTTTATGAAAGTCCAGGGGTAGAATTGCTGGGAACCTGCTATGCTTACTTGTTGCAACTGATTTTAGACCGTCGCGCTCGCGAGTTCTTCGATCGGTTATCGTTGTTAGTTGCCAAGCAGATTTATCAGGGTTATTGGTTCGATTTGGCCACTCAAATGGCGCTAAAAGCGATCGCGCCTACCGCAGAATTGGCAACGGGAACGATTACCGTTTCTGTTTACAAAGGTAATATCTCTTTTGTCTCGGCAAGTAATGCGCCTCACTCTCTATATTCGGAAGAAAATGCTTCTATGGAAGGTGTGGGTAGTTACAATCATGCTGACTCTGAAGGATTACTGCGAGTGTTTGGTGTGAGCGCCCGCGTATTGGCTACCAGCGGTCAAGTTAAGCTTGGCTAAAAGTTGGCAATAAAAGGATGAATTAGATAATCCTTTGTCCAGGATTTGAAGATGAAAGGAAAAAAAATTAATCCTTTATCCAAGATTTGAAGATGAAATAATGAAATAAATTAATCCTATCCATCTTCAAATCAATCCAGATTAAACCTCTAATCTTTAAATCCTGATTAATCTTTTAATCCTGAAATCGTAATAATGGTTGATAAGTTAAACTGGTCTGGTTTTAATGCTATTTTCCGCAGTCGTTGGGGTCAATTATTTTTTTTATTAATGTGGGTGATAATTGGCGCTAGTTTGCGCTTTAGTCGTTTGGAAATGAAGCCGTTGTGGACTGATGAATTTGCCACAATGGTTTTTAGTTTGGGGAATACTTTTCAAACCGTACCTTTGGATCGGGCGATCGATATCGATACTCTGCTGCAACCTTTAAAACCGCAGATCGATCGCGGTGTAGGAGATGCGATCGATCGCCTGCTGAATGAAAGTACCCACCCACCACTTTACTTCGTACTAGCTCACCTCTGGTTAAAACTATTTCCGATCCAAAACGAAGTAGTTTTAGTATGGGCATCAAGAGCTTTATCAGCTATATTCGGCGTGCTGTCCATACCAGCGATGTTTGGTTTTGCTTGGTTGGCATTTCGTTCCCGGTTGGTGGCACAATTGTCAGCAGCAATTATGGCCGTATCGCCTTTAGGAATATTTTTGGCGCAAGAGGCACGTCACTATACATTAGGAATTCTATTAGTTATCGCTTCTTTGAGTTGTTTTATAGTAGCTGTTCGATTTGTAGAAAAACGATCGTCTTTACCAGCTTGGCTCGGATTAATTTGGGTAATTATCAATAGCCTGGGTATTGCCAATCATTACTTTTTTGCCCTTACTTTAATTGCTCAAGCATTAGTTTTATTGTTAATTTTAGTCAAAGAAAGAGAAAAATTATCTGTTAAATATACTTTAAATTCTTTGTTCGTATCACCTCATTGGCGGCCTATTTTAATAGTGGCACTGGGAACGTTGGCAGGAGGATTAGTTTGGTTACCTGTTTTGCATGATATTCAAGATAGCGAGTTAACTAAATGGGTTTATATAGGCGACCCAGTTAACAGGTGGTTAGGCCCATTAATTCGGTTATTATCTTGGCTGCTATCGATAATTTTGTTGATACCGATAGATATTTCTAATTTAAATGTTATAAATGTCGGTTTTTATATCATAGTAATTTTGGCTTTTTTATTTTGGTTATTTCAAATGATTAAATATAGTATAGTAAATTTTCGAGAACACCCAGATAAGCATTTTAGAGTTAAAGATTTAAGTATATATTTTTTAGCTTCTTTGTTCGTTATTTTGGGAATAACTTACGCTTTAGGGACAGATTTAACCCTGGCTCCTCGGTTTCAATATTTTTATTTTCCAGTTGCGATCGCATTACTGGCAGCGTGCTTTGCTGCTTATGGGAGCCAGCAAACTAAAAACATTTACCGACTACCAATTACATTCGGAAAATTATCTGTGGGGCTAATTTTACTCATTGGGTTGCTGGGTGGAATAACTGTAGTTTGGAATGTAGGTTATTTGCAACACGAACGCAGCGATGCGATCGCGAGTGCAATTCAAAAGGAATCTGAGGTTCCGGTATTGATCGCTCATACTCACAAGCATCACGGACAAACGGGCAGAATGATGGGATTAGCTTGGGAATTGAAGCGTTTTGGTTATGATGCTAGGTTTCTTTTAGCGCATAAACATCAAGGTTTGTGTAAAGATAATTCTTGTAACGATCCTAATAACGATCCGGCAACTACTTTATTACAAACGGTTGCTAAGCTTCCTCGACCTTTAGATGTTTGGGCTGTTAATTTTCACGCTCCCATTCTTTTGGAGGAGCAAAATTGCGCGAAAGCCGAACCTCGCTGGCGTCAGGTGGAAGGTTTCAGATTTCGACGTTATTTATGTAGATGAGAGAGGACTGAAACAGAAAAAAATCTATTCTGAACCCCTTTTTTAAATTCTTCCGTATCGTGCTGTAAGTGAATGATGGGGATTTGCTTGATTAGATAACCAAGCCCACATTTGATCGCCAAAAGAAAAATGCCACCATTCATTAGGATGGCGCTGAAAACCGACTTTTTGCATAATACTCCACAATAGTTGGCGGTAGGCGTGATATTGCCGTTCTATGGGGTTGGTGCTGTTAGCAAAGTAATCTGGATAGGAGAGCGGTGAAACTTCATCAATAGCTGTACCCATATTTACTGGATTACCTTGCTCGTTAACTAGGGTAATGTCGATCGCGCCACCGGTACTATGGGGCGGTGGGGTAGCGGGATCGGGGCTGGGCGATGCCCAAAATTGATAAACCTGCTGCCAAATGTTTTGTTGTTCGATGTCTGATATTTGGGATAAGTTTAAATTCTGCGCTCTCAGTAGTTCGGCGAAGGTGTACTCGACCATAAATTTTTGCACTTCAATTGGTCGATAAGCATCAAAAATTTGGATGCGCCAGTAGGGATGCGTTTGCTGTAGTAGGTTTTGCGCTTCGATCAGCTTTTTTAATACTGTTTGACGTAGATAATAGGGCGATCGATCTCCGTAGGGTGCGCCTAATTTTTCGTAAGGATGGGGAGATTCAACGGCAAATAGTTCTAAGGGGATGGGGATTAGTGGTTCTCCAGACTCGACTATTAATATTTGTTGATATGGTTTCATAATTTCTGTTAAACTTTTCAAAAAATAAATAAACTAAACTATTCGTTACATTGAGAAAAATTAGGAGAGTAAACCGACCGATAAAAAATTCTTAATAATATTTTTATATTTTGGCAACTAACCATATGTTAGATAATTAATCTACCGGAAGAGGGTAATTATTTCTAAGTTAATCTTATACAATCAAGATACGGTTAATTTTATAATCTTTTTACATTGGGTGTTTCTCGTTGATATACTGAAATTAGCCTAGTTATAAAGCAAACACTGTTATCAACTTAGCTTTCCTTAAAAAATCTCAATAATTGGCTTAGCGCTTCGAGCAGTGATTGTCAACAGCGAATTACAGTAGAAGTCACTTCAGGGGCAGCAAGGAGGAGTTTTCCTATAGAAATGGGGAAAACTTCTTCGCAGTTATACCTATTTCTCCCAAATGTAACTCTAAGTTTTCTCTATGAAACCTCTAGGTATCGCTTTCTGTCAATTAATTGCTAATTTAGTCAAGAAAATTAGCCATCAAAATGCTTTCTTTTCTAAAATTTTCTTAAAATTAAATTATCATCAACAAGATTTATTTAAAAGTATTCAAGAACGAGCAGATCTGTTGAATTTAGCTCATGAGGGAATATTAATCAGAGATTTACAAGGTGCAATCGCATTTTGGAACGATCGGGCTGAAGAAATGTATGGGTTTAGTAAAGAAGAAGCTTTCGGAAAGAACCATCATAATTTTCTCTTCACAAAATTTCCCAAACCTTTATCAGAAATAGAAACAGAGCTTTTTCAAAGGGGGATTTGGGAAGGCGAACTGCTCCAAACTAAAAGAGATGGGAGTAAAATTATAGTGGCTAGCCGTTGGGTTATCAATAAATTAAATAGTAAGATACCCGTGATTTTAGAAACCAATCAGGATATTACATTTGCCAAAACAGTAGAAGACAATTTGCTAGCAGCCAGCGTTCGTTTTGCAACTATTTTAGATATTGCTAAAGATGCTATTATTTCTATAGATGAAAACCAAAAAATTAATTTATTTAATCAAGGTGCAGTCAAAATTTTCGGTTACGCTACTAATGAAGTATTAGGCAAACCCCTAATTTTACTGTTGCCAGATTGCCTTGCAGAAGTTGATAGCGAGCAAACCGCTAGGCTCAATCAATGGTACGTTCAATCCTTTCATAAAGTAAAATTAGATGAATTAGTCGGTCGTCGCAAAGACGGAACTGAATTTCCGATCGAAGCTTCAATTTCTCAAGTAGAGTTAGTATCGGGAAAAATCTTTACTTTAATTTTGCGCGATATTTCCGAACGCAAAAAAGCGGCGGAAGAAAGACTTCATCAAGAGGAAGAATTTCGCGCTTTGATTGAAAATGCGCCGGATGCGATCGCGCGATACGATCGGGAGTTGCGCTGTCAGTATATTAATCCAGAAATAGAAAGGCAAATTGGCATACCTCCCCAAGCTTTCATCGGTAAAAAGCTCTCTGAAGTGGGATTTAGTAATGAATTTCAGAATATGTGGAAAAAAGTTTTACAAAAAGTATTTATCACGGGTAGGCAAGAATCTATTGAGTTTGAATTAACAGATTTAAATGGAAAAGCTTACTATCAAGCCCGTGCAGTACCGGAATTTTCCAGGCAGGGAAAGGTTGAATTTGTCCTGGCTATTATTCGCAATATTACCGAACTAAAAAGGATTCAGAAAGATTTGGAACAAGCCAATAAAAGATTAAATAAGTGGGTAGAAGAATTGGCGTTGAGAAATCGGGAAATCGCGTTACTTGGTAAAATGAGCGATATTTTGCAAGCCTGTATGACCATTGACGAAGCCTATAAAATGCTCGCTCAATTGGTCAAACCGTTGTTTCCCGATGTGTCGGGGGGAATATTTGTAATTAGCTCTTCTAAAAATGTCGCAGAGGCAGTTTCTACTTGGTCGAGCGAACAAAGTGGAAATAATTTTAGTAGTAAGAAAATTTTCAGTCCAAATGATTGCTGGTCATTGCGAAGAGGCAGACCTCATTTAGTTAAATATTCGGAACTTAGCTTACAGTGCAAACACGTTCAATTACAACCGTTGGTAACCCAAGGGTTATTAAATGATAATTCAGATAGGATTGGCCAAAAAGTATGCGATCCGCCACAAGAATATTGCCATATTCTTAGCCAATCGTTGGGAGAAAATGACTCGGAAAATATAGTTTGTAACGATGATTGTCAAAAAAATAGAGACTCAGGGATATCTCATCATTGGATAGCGGAAGAATACCAAAACTTTTCTTTGTTACCGATTCCGGCTGAAACTCTTTGCGTTCCCATGATGGCGCAGGGAGAAGCTTTAGGGATACTTTATTTAACTTCTCAGCAGCCGGGATATTTCACGTCAGCCAAAGAACAATTAGGGGTCACGGTGGCAGAGCATATTGGGTTAGCATTAGCTAATTTAAAGTTACGAGAAGCGCTGCAACAGCAAAGTATTCGGGATTCGTTAACTGGTTTATACAATCGACGTTATTTAGAAGAATCTTTAGAAAGAGAGATTAGTCGCGCCGTTCGTTTAAAGCAAACGTTGGGAGTAATTATGATCGATGTCGATCATTTTAAGCGTTATAACGATACTTACGGTCATGATGGTGGGGATGCGGTGCTGCGGGAATTGGGAAAATTTTTACAAGAAAAATTTCGCGGTTCGGATATTGCTTGTCGCTATGGTGGTGAGGAATTAACGTTAATTCTGCCGGAAGCATCTTTAGAAACTATTATCAGACGGGCTGAATTTATTCGGGAAGGGGTGAAACGCTTAAAATTGCAACATCGCCGTCAGCATCTCGGCAGTATTACGGTGTCTTTGGGTGTAGCGATTTTCCCCGATCACGGATTGACTGGGGAGACGGTGATTGCGGCGGCGGATGCAGCGTTGTACGAGGCGAAAAGACAAGGACGCGATCGTGTTGTCGTAGCAGAGCAGTGAAAATTATCGATCAATCCTTCTTATTTGTTGAATTCTCAACCTCTGGTACCGGATCGTATCCACCGGGATGCAGGGGATGGCAGCGCAAGATGCGGCGAACGGCTAACCAACTACCGCGCCAAGGGCCAAATCGTTCGATCGCTTGAATGGCATACTGCGAACAAGTTGGGTGAAAGCGACAGGTAGGAGGATACAAAGGTGAAATAAAGGTTCGGTAACCTTTAATCAACCAGATGAATAAAATTTTCATGTACGAACAAAATCTAATAAAGTGTTAAGGAGAGCCTAGTTTAACTAAACCAAATCTTTGCTTAATTCAGTGCCACCTTTTCTATCCGATCCTACTCTCTGGTTCCATATTGCGATTGCCGCAGTTTGGGTAGGAGTAATTATTTTGGCTGCCGAGTTGCTGCATCGCTACACTTCTACAGAACCGGAAAGAATACGCAAAGTAGTTCACATTGGTACGGGACAGGTGATCCTCTTGGCATGGTGGTTGCAAATTCCCGCTTGGGTGGGAATTACCGCTTCGATTTTAGCAAGTACGGTGGCTCTTTTGTCGTATAAATTACCAATTTTGCCAGGAATTAATAGCGTAGGACGCAAAAGCTTAGGTACGTTTTTTTATGCCCTCAGTATCGGTATTTTAGTCGGTTGGTTTTGGCCTCTACAACAACCTTATTACGCTGCGGTGGGAATTTTGGTGATGACTTGGGGAGATGGATTGGCAGCGCTGGTGGGACAGCAATTTGGTAAACATCCTTATAAGATTTGGGGAATGCAAAAAAGTTGGGAAGGTTCTCTGACGATGGCATTGGTTAGCTATGCAGTGTGCTTTCTGATTTTATTGGCCGTTCAAGGTAATGTTTGGCAAACTTGGGTAGTGCCATTGGCGATCGCTTTAGTTGCGACCAGTTTGGAAGCTTTCTCTAAGTTAGGTATTGATAACATAACCGTTCCAGTTGGTAGCGCGGCATTATGCTTTTTGTTGAATCAGGTTTGGTTTGGCAATTGGTAGCGGGTATTAAAGAGGAGCTAGTGACTGGTAAAAATACTCATTAAGAAATAGGAATTATTGACTATTGTTTGTGGTTTGGTGCTTAGTTTTACCGAATTTTAGTAGCAATTAAATTCGCCAATCCGGATTACCACTGACGAATGAGTAAAAAAGCTTAAATCATGATTAACGAACTGATGCTCTCAGCTTCAGTTCGATTACTTTTAGGAAAAATTTGTACCCTAAGCATCTAATTTTACAAAATTTATAATAAACTTAATATAACTTAGCAATATCTCGGACATACACCAAATGGGTTAGTACGGGAGATATACAGAATGATTTAACAATTACTTAATTGGTCGTAGATTAAAAACGCCTAACTCATTTCTGTTGATAGAGACGTAATTAAGGTGTTCCGATCGAGTATTTAATCATCAGAACTACAAATAAATTATTTTTAGCAACTTTTAATATGACTTTCTTTAACCCGTCAGTCCCTCCCATCCGTCGTAAAGTAACAAATGTCGATTTAAAAAAGTTTCCCGGCGCGTGGCGCGTTCATTTCAAGATTGGCGATACGATCGTTTATAGTAGCTTTTATACTAAATTAGACCAAGCTTGCATTTTATGGGGTTTAATCTCGAGCGGCATTTTTGCTACGGCACAGTTTTTTCCAATTAGTTGGCAGTTACAAGCTATTTTATGGTCAGTGCTGACTGCGATCGGTACGGTGGCGACGATAGATTTAACTCGGTCTTGGTTTAAAGAAAAGCGGTTGAGATGGGTACTTTATAGTTGGATAATTTTAATGTTATTTGGGTTAATTTTAACTGATTTGAGTATTTTTTTAGGTTGGGGTGAAGTTTTGCTCGTTCTTTGCCATTTGTGGTTGGGTTTGGTAGGGGTAGGTTATTTTTGTACTGGGTGGGGAATGCGATCGCGCACCTTTATGATGACTGGTGTTATTCATTTATTGAGTATATTCATTCTTCCTTACGTAGGATTTTGGCAATACCTTACCACTGGCATTATTATGGGTGGAACCATACTGCTATTAGCTGAATTGCAGTGGGATTCTTTAGGTGCTTGTCAGGGAAATTAACGGCTAATAATACTTTACTTAAGTGCTGTCATATTTATTCAAATTTCCAAAAATTTCGGTGGAGAAGTTTTCTTCTCCACCGAGTTTCTCTAGAAAAAATCGAGTCCACGTTTACAATACAAAGAATTAGGTGATAATAACAGAGCTTGCCAATCGATTTTAGAGCGACCCACAGATAAATATGGTAGCTCTGGACTAAGGTGAAATTTTGTTCTGATTCTTATCAATTTTGGTTTTTGGTAATCGCCCAAACCAAATATGGCTGAACCTCGAACTTGCGTAAGAGTTTTCAGATTTAGATCTGACACTTTTCTACCTATCAAGGTGATATCTCTTACCACTACCAATCCGATTTATCTGATTCTTTATAGGGGTCTCCTTCAAAAGGTTGAACGCCGGTTACTGGATAAGCATCATCGGTTGGGCCAAAAATGCGAGCAGCCGCTTCTAAAAAGAATTGGGTAACTCGATCAAACATTTGGTAGACAGTCATAGTAAATACTCTCCCGTTCAAATGTTCCGTTTGCTCTGAATCAGATACTTTTTAGTACCTCTAACTCTAATTATCGATAAATTTGGTGGTAACGTACAATTTCGCAATACTTGTTTGATTATTGTTGCAATACTTTGTTTATGACTCAGCTACTTGTTGAGTTTAAGGAAAAAACCGTACAGTTTTTTAATGTTTTGTGATATTTGTTAGCTTGTTTTATAGGAAAAGGGAAGAGAAAGAGAAAAGGGGAGAGCTAATTTACTCCTGATTCTGCTAAATGTGCGTGAAACTGGTAATATTTTTGAGAAAATTACTATTAAGTAAATTATATAAATATTTACATTAAATTAAATAAAGGAAAATATTGCTCGATCGGGCTAGCTTTATCAAAATTTCAGAAAAATGACTTGACAGTATTTTGGTGAAATCTACTATAATTGAAACCAAAGATCGTGCTAGGAAGCTGGGCCATGAATATTGCCCCCGAATTGAACCGTTTACACCTGAGTGGTAATCTTCCCACAACCGAAAACTTACGAACCAAAGAACTTACGGTTGATTCTGAAGATTTGAGCTTGTTAACCGACCTTTATCAACTGACGATGGCGGCGTGCTACGTTGGTGAAGGTTTAGACGATCGACAAGCCAGTTTCGAGCTATTTACCCGACGATTACCAGAAGGTTTCGGTTACTTAATCGCGATGGGTTTGCAACAAGCCCTAGAATATTTAGAACAATTTCGCTTTACTCCAGAACATCTGGAAGCTTTGCAGGCAACTGGTATTTTTCAGCACGCACCAAAGGAATTCTGGTCGCGATTGGCAGAAGCTCGTTTTACGGGGGATCTGTGGGCAGTACCAGAGGGAACGGCGGTATTTGCCAATCAACCTTTGCTGCGGGTAGAAGCACCGTTATGGCAAGCTCAGGTGGTGGAAACTTATCTGCTGAACGTGCTGAATTACCAAACGTTGGTGGCGACGAGGGCCGCTAGGTTGCGGGATGTCGCTGGCCCACTAGCTACTTTGCTGGAATTCGGGACGCGGCGGGCTTTTAGCGCTCAAGCTTCTCTGTGGGCGGCACGGGCTGCCTTGGCGGGGGGTTTGGATGCGACATCTAACGTGCTGGCGGCGCTGAAATTGGGCCAAAAACCGAGCGGTACGATGGCGCATTCTTTGGTGATGGCGTTAACGGCAACTAGCGGTAGCGAGATGGAGGCATTTGCGGCTTTTCATCGCTATTTTCCGGGCGCACCTTTGTTGATCGATACTTACGATCCTTTAGCAGCTGCTAAACAGTTAGCAGAAAGAGTAAATGCGGGGGAATTACAATTATCGGGAGTGCGGTTGGATTCGGGAGATTTAGTTAGTTTATCGAAACAAGTGCGATCGCTGTTGCCTGGAGTACCGATTTTTGCTACTGGAGATCTAGATGAGTGGGAAATTGCCCGGTTAAAACAGTCTGGTGCTTGCATCGATGGTTTCGGTTTGGGAACTCGATTAGTCACTGGTGCGCCAGTCAATGGAGTTTACAAACTGGTGGAAATTGATGGCATTCCCACGATGAAACAATCTAGTAATAAAATTTCTTATCCCGGTCGCAAACAAATCTTCCGCCGAATTGAAAACGGTGAGATGATTTCCGATCGATTGGGACTGATGTCGGAACAACCAATGGAAGAACAACTTTTATTGCAGTTAGTTTTCAGCCAAGGTAAGCGGATGTGGGGGGAAAGTTTAGAGCAAATTCGCGATCGCACTGCCGCTTCCGTTGCCAGTCTACCACCCCAAACTCGCCAACTGGATCGACCCACTTCTCCTCCAATGGAAATTTCCGACCCACTCCAACAGTTAACTTACAAAACAAAACGGTAATTCTTAATAGTTAATTATTAGTTGTACTAAAGACAGCGAACAACTAATTAATTAAAGACCAATGACAAATGACCAATGACAAATGACCAATGATTAACATAGCTCTTTTCGGTACGAGTGCCGATCCTCCAACCGCCGGACATCAAGCAATTTTGAACTGGCTATCCCAACATTATGACTGGGTAGCAGCTTGGGCGTCCGATAATCCCTTAAAGGTTCATCAAACACCTTTACAACATCGAGCTACCATGTTGAGATTGTTGATCGAATATATCGATCCGCCAAGACATAATATCGGTATACATCAAGATTTGAGTAGCCGTCGCACGTTGGAAACCCTACAGAAAGCGAAAGAAAAGTGGCCTGGTGCAGGACTAACATTGGTGATAGGTTCGGATTTAATTAACCAGTTACCTCGTTGGTATCGAGTTGAAGATTTGTTACGACAAGTGCAACTACTAGTCGTGCCTAGACCGGGATATGCCGTAGAACAAGCAGGTATCGAGCGGTTGAGGCAGATGGGAGCGAAGATTGCGATCGCATCTGTGACCGGGCCAGATGTTTCTTCTACAGCTTATCGTGAAAATGGAGATAGGGAAGCACTAACGCCTCCTGTCGAGGCATATATTCATCGAGAGCAATTGTACGCATGTCAGGACGCAACGTAAAAAAGATTGCCGATCCGCTAAGAAAACACCCTTTAGCCGATTTTAAAGTAGGGGTAGATAACGTTATTTTTTCTGTCGATACCGACCAAAATCGACTGCTCGTTTTATTAGTAATGCGCCACGACGAACCGTTCATCGGTCAATGGTGTTTACCGGGTACGCTAGTTAGACAAGGCGAATCTCTAGAAGATGCCGCTTATCGAATTTTGGCAGAAAAAATTAAGGTAAAAAATCTCTATTTAGAGCAGTTATATACCTTTGGCGGGCCAAGCCGCGACCCCAGAGAAGCACCGGAAAGTTTTGGAGTGCGCTATTTATCGGTGAGTTATTTTGCTTTAGTGAGATTTGCCGAAGCGGAATTAATTGCTGATGGGGTGAGTGGAATTGCTTGGTATCCGATCGAGCAAGTGCCGCAATTAGCCTTCGATCACAATCAAATTCTCGAATATGGCTATCGCCGTTTGCGAAATAAATTAGAGTATAGTCCGGTGGCTTTTGATGTGTTACCAGATTTATTTACTCTCAGCGATTTGTATCAACTTTACACGACTGTTTTAGGCGAAAATTTTTCTGATTATTCTAATTTTCGCGCTCGCTTACTCAAGTTAGGCTTTTTGTGCGATACAGGCGTAAAAGTTTCGCGAGGTGCAGGTCGTCCTGCTAGTTTGTATCGATTTGATGCGGAAGCTTTTGCTCCTTTTAAAGATAAACCTTTAGTGTTTATTTAGTTATTGGTCATTGGTCATTAGTCATTGGTCATTAACTAGTAAGTAAAAAAATAAATTACAAAAGGGGAGATAAAATAATGTCGAGTAAGAGGTTTCAAGATTTGAAAATTTATCAATTAGCGGAGAGATTGAGCGATGAAATATGGGAAATTGTGAATGAGTGGGAATATTTAGCAAAGGATACTGTAGGTAAACAAATTATTCGTTCAGCCGATAGTATTGGTGCAAAAATAGCTGAAGGAGTAGGGAGAGGTACTTATCAAGAAAATCGACGATTCGTAATTATCGCCAGAGGTTCTTTAAACGAAACCCAACACTGGCTAAGAAGAGCTTATTGCAGAAATATCTTAACAACAAAACAAATAGATAAACGCAAACTAATCATAGACGAACTAGCTCCCAAATTAAACGCCTACATAAAATCCATAGGCTACATATCAAATAACAAATGACCAATAACAAATGACAAATGACTAATAACAAATGACAAATAATATGAAAATTGCGATCGCACAACTAAACCCCACGATTGGTGACCTCACCAATAACGCTCAACAAATTCTTAATAGCGCCAGACAAGCATCTGAATTAGGTGCGCGTTTATTGCTAACGCCAGAACTTTCTTTATGCGGATATCCACCACGAGATTTGTTACTCAATCCCAGTTTTGTAGAGGAAATGGCAATTACTTTGCAACAATTAGCAAAGGACTTGCCGCCGAATTTAGCAGTATTAGTAGGAACGGTCGAACCAAATATAAATGCTTCTAGCAACGGTGGCAAGTCTTTATTTAACAGTATTGCTTTGTTAGAACAAGGAAAGATTCAGCAAAGCTTTCACAAGCGGCTATTACCTACTTACGATGTTTTTGATGAAAATCGCTATTTTGAGCCGGGAAAACATTCTAATTTTTTCGTTTTAGATAATCTGCGAATTGGCGTCACCATTTGCGAAGATTTATGGAACGATGAAAACTTTTGGGGTAAACGAACCTATCCCGATAATCCAATTGCTGATTTAGCTGAATTAGGAGTGGATTTAATTGTTAATTTGTCGGCTTCTCCTTATTCGGTAGGCAAACAACAATTGCGGAAAGATATGCTGCGCCACAGTGCGGTGCGTCATCAAAGACCGATTATCTACGCTAATCAAGTAGGAGGAAATGACGATCTAATCTTTGATGGCGCTAGTTTTGCTTTAAATAGTCATGGAGATTTAGTTTGTTCTCTGCCTGCATTTAAAAAAGATGTGGTATGTTTGAAATTTTCTAAAAAAGAAAGAAATTTGCTGACAGCATCAATAGCAGAAATGCCAGAAAGTTACGATGAAGAAATTTGGCAGGCTTTGGTGCTAGGAGTGCGAGATTATGCACGAAAATGCGGATTTACTAAAATTGTGCTCGGTTTAAGTGGTGGCATAGATTCATCATTAGTAGCTGCGATCGCAGCTGAAGCGTTGGGTGCAGAAAATGTATTGGGTGTTTTGATGCCTTCTCCCTATAGTTCCGATCATTCGGTGAAAGATGCTTTAGCATTAGGTGAAAATTTGGGGATTAAAACAAATTTGTTGCCAATCGGCGGTTTAATGAAAAGTTATGACGAAAGTTTGGCAGATCTGTTTGCTGGTACTGAGTTTGGCATTGCCGAAGAAAATATCCAATCCCGGATCAGGGGTAATTTATTAATGGCAATTGCTAATAAGTTTGGTTATCTCCTGATTTCGACTGGCAATAAATCGGAAATGGCTGTAGGTTACTGCACTCTTTACGGTGATATGAATGGAGGATTAGCCGCCATTGCCGATGTACCGAAAACCCGCGTTTATTCTTTGTGTCAATGGCTAAATCGTCAGAGGGAAATTATTCCCGAAAACGTGTTAGTTAAACCACCCAGCGCCGAACTAAAACCGGGACAAGTAGACCAAGATTCTCTGCCTCCTTATGAGATATTAGATGATATTTTGGAACGGTTTGTTAATTATCATCAATCAGCTAAGGAAATTGTGCTAGCAGGACACGATCCGGATGTGGTAAATCGGGTGATTAAATTAGTAGCGCGATCGGAATTTAAACGGCGACAAGCACCTCCTGGGTTGAAAATTACCGATCGCGCTTTTGGTACTGGCTGGCGAATGCCGATCGCTAGTAAGTGGTTGGTCAATGTGCCTTAAATTACAGAGATAAAGTCCGATTGTTCGATCGCGTTTGCTTGGACTGCATACAAAGTGACTAGCAGTTCGCCGTTGCTTTTTAGGTTGATGAAAGTGCGATCGCTACTTTGAGAGATGGCTAAATCTTGGAAAGTCATACCACCACTTAAACCGAACAAATCTTGATTATCTTGGAAATCAGCGATGACATCGCTTCCTTTTCCGGCTGCTAAGATAAATAGGTCGCTTCCGCTACCGCCAGTGAGGAAGTCGTTACCGAGATCTCCAATCAGGCGATCGTTGTCAGCGCCACCAATTAGCGTGTCATTATCTTTACCACCAAACAGGGTATCGTCCCCGGCTTCTCCATTTAGCCAATCCTCTCCTTCATTGCCGAAAAGCCAGTCATTTCCTAGACCGCCGCATAAATAATCTCGTTCTCCATTTGCACCGATCGCAAAATCGCTGCCATTGCCTCCATAAATAGAGTCATTTCCATCACCAGCACACAGGCTATCATTTCCGCGATCGCCAAACAGCATATCATCCCCAGAACCACCACAAACTATGTCATCATTTTGACCGCCGCGCACCGTATCGTTACCATCTTCTCCAAACAAGGTATCGTTACTAGCGTTACCGTTGAGTAAATCATTACCCGTGCCGCCAAATATTAAATCTCGTCCATCCGTACTATCAAGTTCGCTAGTACCGCCAAATACAGTATCGTTGCCTTTATCTCCACCCAGCGTATCATCTCCTAAATCTCCCCATAAAATGTCATCATTTTGACCTCCCCGTACTAAGTCGTTACCTTCTCCCCCTCTGGCAATATCGTTACCTTCGTTACCGTTGATGATGTCATTGCCTTCGTTACCGTTGATGATGTCGTCGCCAGAATTGCCGGATATCCAATCGCGATCGCCACCACCAAAAGAAGTATCGTTACCGAAATTACCAATTAAGTTATCCGTACCAACATTTCCTAATAAGAGATCGTCCCCATCAAAACCATAAAATTCTTCTCTCACATCGGTACCCATTAAAGTATCGTTATCGTTAGTACCGAATTGAGTAATATCAACTAAATTGGGGTTGGTATCTAGTCCAGCGAGGCTATCCAAACTAGGACGAATAATTTGTTCGCAAAAGCAATTAGGATCTGGATTAGTAACTGTTAAATTAAATGGATTAGTAACGCTAGCACCAGCATTATCAATCGCTGTTAATAAAAGAGTAAAAGTTCCCACATCACTAGCGTTAGGAATACCAACAAAATTTCGAGTAAACGGGTTGAAAAATAACCAATTTGGAAGTGGATTACCGTTAACTAAAGTGGCAGTGTAACTAAGGTTATCGCCAACATCAATATCTTGGAAAGTATCAGCAGGAAAAGTGAAGTTGAACAAGTCACTGACAGTGGCGGTTTTACTAGTAATCGGAATAGTAATGAAAGGCGCATCGTTAACGGGATTAACTGTTAAATTAACAATTGCACCACTATTAGCATAGTTATTACCATCAAACCCGTTCCAACCAAAACTAGTAGAACCATTCCAGTTAACATTGGGAGTAAAACGCAGGTTACCTAAATCACCAGCAACAATTTCTTGGTTTGCAGTAACATTGCTACCACCCAAATTCAGCGTCCCATTGCTGGGAAGAGAAGTAATTTTGATTTTGCTTAAGCTATCCCCATCAACATCACTGAATTTATTAGTAAAGTCGGCAACGCTAAAACTGATATCGCTGTCTTCGTTCCCTGATTTGTCGATGTTGCTGACAGTAGGCGCGTTATCATCATTAGTAATAGTACCAACGCCTTGGTTATCAGCTATTATCCCATTAGTAGGATTAAATAAGTTGACAAAAAAGGTTTCGTCACTTTCGATTAATGGGTCGCCATTGACAGCAACCGAGATAGTCTTAGAAGTTTCTCCCGGATTAAAAGTAAGTTGAGTAGCGGGAATAGGATTGTAGTCACTGCCTGCTGTAGCACTTCCATCTGCGGTACTATAGCTAACGCTAACAGGTAAAGAACTAACACTAGAAAGAGTTACCGTAAAGTCGAAATTGGTATTACCAGATTTTCCTTCGCTGTGGGTAACATCGTTAATTGAAATTGTCGGTTGAGAATCGTCATTTATAATCGTACCCGTTGCTTGAAAACTAGCACCTATGGTAGCGTTGGTAGCACTATTTAGCCTAACGGTAAAATTTTCATCAGACTCGAATTTGTTATCGCCATTAACGTTAACAGTGATGGTTTTAGTTAAGGGGTCACCTGGATTAAAAATCAGGTTTCCATCATTGTCTGCATAATCGTTATCCGCAACAGTTGCAGTACCGTCGTTGGTGCTGTAGTTAACGTTAACTGATTGACTTGTAGGACTAGAAAGAGTAATCGTGTAAGTGTAAGCTGTGATTCCGGAATTCCCCTCATTATTAGTAATTGTGGCAGGTGAAATGGCGACGGTAGGTTGAATATCGTCATTGGTAATCGTACCTGTTGCTTGGGTTATAGTACCCAAATCAGCGTTGGCAGCACTATTTAATTTGACAGTAAAGTTTTCATCAGACTCGAATTTGCTATCACTATTAACGTTAACCGTAATGGTTTTAGTTAAGGGGTCGCCTGGATTAAAAGTCAGATTTCCATCATTGTCTATATAATCGTTATCCGCAACAGTTGCAGTTCCATCGTTGGTGCTGTAATTGACTGTTACTGTTTGGTTGCTGGCGTTGGAAAGAGTGACGTTGTAAGTGTAAGCTGCTGTCCCGGAATTGCCTTCAGGGTTGGTAATATTTGTGGGACTGATGCTGACGGTGGGTTTGGTATCGTCATTAGTAATGGTTCCTACACCCGTTGCGTCTGCAATTGTGGCGTTATTTGCACCCGTTAAATTGACGTTAAAAGTTTCGTCAGTTTCAAATTTAGTATCGCTGTTAACGAAAACATCGATCGTTTTTTCAGTTTCCCCGGCGGCCAATGTCAAGGTAGTAGATGGAATCGCCGTGTAGTCGCTATCTGCAATAGTAGCCGTTCCATCAGCAGTAGCGTAATTAACTGTAACGGTTTCGCTGCTGGCGTTGGAAAGCTTAACGGTAAAGGTTGCTTTTGTAGTTCCCGAATTTCCTTCTGCTACACTGACATCGTTAATGCTAATAGTTGGTTGAGTATCGTCGTTAGTGATGGTTCCTAAACCTTGATTATCGGCAATTGTCGCATTATTAGCGCCGCTGAGATTGATGTTGAAAGTTTCGTTAGCTTCAAATATAGTGTCACCAGTAATGGCAACATCGATGGTCTTTTTGGTTTCTCCCGGCGCAAAAGTAACACTATTAGTGGGGATTGAAGTGTAATCTGAATCAGTTGCTTTCGCAGTCCCGTCAGCAGTGGCATAATTAACAGTAACAGTCTCGGTGCTAGCAGTAGAAAGTGTAACGGTAAAAGTGGCGGTAGTTGTGCCGGAATTCCCTTCGGTGACGGTGACATCATCAATGGAAATAGTAGGTTGGATGTCATCGTTGGTGATGGTTCCTAAACCCGTTGCATCTGAAATTGTTGCGTTACTTGCGCCTGTTAAATTGACGTTGAAAGTTTCGTCAGTTTCAAATGTAGTATCGCCATTAACGAGAATATCGATCGTTTTTTCAGTTTCCCCAGCTGCGAAAGTAATCGGTGTAGATAAAATTGGCGTGTAATCGCTATCTGCGGTGGTAGCAGTTCCGTTAGAAGTAGCATAATTTACGGTGACTGCTTGAGTACTAGGGTTAGAAAGTTTAACGGTAAATGTTGCTTTGGTTGTACTGGAATTGCCTTCAGTTACCGTGACATCGCCGATCGAAATTTGCGGCAGGGAATCATCGTTTGTAATTGTACCCGTTGCGCTGGCAGTAGCATTACTAGCACCCGTATTCGTTAAATTAACGGTGAAAGTTTCGTCCGGTTCGTAGATGTCGTCGCGAGTGATATTAACTACGATGTTTTGCGATGTTCCGCTTAAGTTATCGAAGGTAAGCGTACCAGTGGCAGCAGTGTAATCTGTTGGTGAATTAGCAGTACCATTTGCGGTGCTGTAATTAACCGTGATGGGGATATCGGTTGGGTTAGATAAATTAACAGTAAAGTTAGCAGTAGTTGTACCGACGCCAGTTCCTTCCAATCCGCTAACAGGAGTAATGCTAACTGAGGGAATATCGTCATTTTGAATAGTACCCGTACCAGTTCCTGCTGTAGGAGAAATTATGGCATTAACAGCATTGCTGAGTTGAACTTGTAAGGTTTCTTCAGCTTCATTAGTATTATCAGTGGTGATAGGAATATTAACAGTTTGAGTAGTGGAACCTCCAACAATAAAATTAACGTTTCCCGTTGTCGTCGTATAGTCGCTACCTGCTTTGGCAGAAGCGTCTACAGTGCCGTAATCTACACTTACGGGAACGGTAGTCGCACCGGAAATACTAATAGTAAATGCGAGATTTTTTGTACCGCCAGTTCCTTCGATAATTGTAGGACTATCAATGCTAACGGTAACAAAATCGGGATTGTTGGTAAGGGTATAATTTGCAGAAGTAGCGATACCTTTGCCTCCTGCTGTAACGCTATAAGTGCCAGCAGTACCGTTGGCAGTAGCATTAACGCTTACCGTACCGCCAGCAATAGTAGCAGGGTTTGTATTGATAGTTGCACTTGCACCGCTACCCGGTAATGTGTAGCTGATTTGACCGCCGTCTACTGGTTCGCTAAATGCACTACTGACTGTTAAATTTAGAGGATTGGTGAAAGTAGTATTGACTAATGTATTTTGATTGTTACCGCCTGTAATAGTGACGGTGAAACCTTGCGATTCAAAAGCACCGATGTCTGCCGTACCGCTGACGGGACGAGTAATACCCCGTTGGTCTGTAGCTGATGCGTTTGTACCTGCATCAATGGCGGGACTTCCTGGTAGTAAAGCGTGGGTTTGTGTGGAACCGCCGTAATTAGCTAATGAAGCAAGTAAAGGGTCGAGCAAGGTTGCAGATGTACCAGTTATATCCCCTGTGGAAGTGAAACCACTGCCGCCATCTGCATTGCCTATTAAGTTGTAACCACTGCTACTGAATGTGCCAGCAACATCCGCACCCGAAACATTGAGGTTGCTATTGAAAGTGTTTCTAGTAATTAGGGAGTTACTAACAGTAACATTACCGTCAATGTTGAGTAAACCTCCACCATTAGTAGTAGCTTTATTAAAAGCAATGGTGCTATTTGTAATCTGTACGATGCCACCGCCACGATTGCGAATACCGCCGCCACCATCCGTTCCGCTACCTTCAGAAATATTATTGCTGATAGTGCTGTTAATAAGGTTTAACGTACCAGCTTGATTTTCGATTCCTCCACCACCGGCTGTTCCACCGCCCTGTGCTTTATTATTACTAATGGTGCTATTTTCAATAGTTATAGTGCCTTGAAAATTGACAATAGCACCACCGTCGTCATTTGCTTGGTTCCCGGTAAAAGTGCTGTTATTGATCGTGATGATACCGCCAGTGTTCAAAAGTGCGCCAGCGTCACCCCCAAAGATGCCAGTTTGAACTCGTGCGTTCTGAACAGTAATATCGTTAAGTGCCAGGTTGCCGACAGCAGTATCAACTCGGAAAATACGCCAATCTTGAAAACCCCCATCAATAACCGCACCATTTCCGTTGATGGTAATTTGAGATGTGATTCTCGGCAGACCCGTTTTTCCCCAATTAGTATCGCTAGTATCGCTAGCTGATGTTAAAGTGTAAGTCCCAGCAGCTAAGTTAATAGTGTCAGCACCAGCGTAAATACCCACCTCGCTATTAGCATCATTAATTGCCTGAATCAATTCGCTAATATTGGTGACGTTGATGGTGGTTCCCAAAACGGCGTTATAAGTTTCCATTACCCCTATTTGAAATGCTAGGGGTGTTTCAATTAACCCGGTTTTAATTTCTAAATCCCAATCGCCGCCAAGTGCGGAGTTTCCAGTGAAATCATCGGAAGCGGCAACATCAGCACCCGTAAGTCGGGCAATTTTTTCGATTAAGGATTGATTATTTTCTACTACTTTACAACCATATAATAAAATATCTGCATTAGGGGTCAGGCTGTCTCGCCATTTGGCGATAGACGCTTCGTATGAGGTGGTTAAGTTTTCTGAATTTAGTTGTGCAATTCCTAATTGTAAATTGTTAGAACTGCCGTGAGAGATAATGTGAATTGCTGAATAATTTCCGCCTGATAATACTTCGGTAATTTGTTCTACACCGTCTCGATTGGCATCGAGTATAACTACTTGAATGTCTGAAAAAATATTGTTAATTAAAGTTTCGCGATCGCTAACATTAGAATCGATAAAAGCGATTTGAGCAGATTGATGAAGGGTTTTTGCCATAATCTAATACTCACCAAGAGTAAAGAGTTTGTACTGGTAGTGCTTTAATGAAAGCGACCTTTGGCAAATGCACCTTTGGCAAGCAAAATTTGGCGGAATTTAATTAATTCCGTCAATTTATTGGGATTTTAGATGTTAGTTTTTCCTGCGGAATGTAGGACGATCGCCTTTTTTATTAATTTGCGATCGCAAATCAAAATTAGCCGATCTTTTTTCACGACTGCGAATAATTAAAAGGAGCAAAATTTGATTTATTTTCTAACTAGTAGCTTTCTTTAACAGTGCTGGTGAAACAGCAGTTTAATCACACCCTGCTGATAGCTTATATCCGTTTCATAGATAGCACCGATTCACAATTTAATAGCTTGATGTCACCAAACCTAATACTGAAAGCGTTACAGGTAATAAGCTATTAAATACAGTGATATCGACTGTCAAAAGTTAGGCGATCGTTCCCTGACCGTGTAAGAATTTACATAAACTTCACAAACGATCTCTGTACCCAAGAATATACGGAAATCCCATGAGAAAACAGTTGACGCCTTACGTATTTCTACTACCAGCCCTTTTAATCTTAGTGCTAACCGTATTTTGGCCTGTTTGTCAAGCTTTTTACCTGTCATTAACCAATTACATCGACCTCAGCCAGTCACCCCAATGGATCGGCTTGGCTAATTACCGCCGTTTATTAGCCGATCGCGTTTTTTGGCAAACTTTAGGAAATACCCTGTTGTATCTGGTTTGCGTAGTGCCGATTTTAGTAGTTTTTCCTTTAGGTTTGGCAATTTTAGTCAACCAAAAACTGCGCGGAATTAACTGGTTTAGAGCGTTTTACTATACGCCGGTAATTATTTCAATGGTAGTGGCTGGTATTGCGTGGAAATGGCTTTATGCAGAAAATGGTTTGCTCAACCAAATGCTAGCGCAAATCGGACTCAAAGACGGTATTCCTTGGCTAACCAGTCCGAAATGGGCAATTTACAGCGTGATGGCAGTAACTATTTGGAAAGGATTAGGTTACTACATGATTATTTATCTAGCAGGACTGCAATCAATTTCTAATGAATTATATGAAGCAGCCGCTATTGATGGTTCTGATGGGATTCGGAAACACCTCGACATTACCGTGCCGTTAATGAAGCCTTATTTATTTTTAGTAGCGGTCATTTCGGCTATTTCTGCTACGAAAGTTTTTGAAGAAGTTTATATCATGACTCAAGGAGGGCCGAGAAATAGCTCGAAAACGATCGTTTATTATCTTTACGAACAAGCCTTTCAAAATTTGGAAATCAGCTATGCCTGTACGATCGGTTTAGTGTTATTTTTAGTAATTTTGGGATTGTCGATTTTAAATCTTAAACTTTCAAACTTACCAAATAGAATTAATTAGCGTTGATATCATTTGTCCTTCTATAAATATAGTTTGTAGTAAGGACTTTAGTCATTAAACTAAAGCACTGGGATGACTAAATTCCTCACTACAAACCAATGACAAATGACAAATGACAAATAACCAATGATTAAAACCGTTTTTCATACTCGATTAAAGCTCTAGTATCGCCAGATAAATCGGTAGAACCACGTAGCAAAATATTCGGATTTACTCGATAGCGGAGGTTATACCGGAACGGTTGTTGAGTAGTGATTACTTTCGATACGGAGGCAGAAAGACTATCAGTAATATCGATGACTGCTTCTGCTGCTAAACCTAGCGTTGAACCGCGAGTTCTGCCATCTCGATCGGAAGTAATTGCAGTGGGGAATAAACGCAATTCACTTAAACCAATTGCTTGTCCGATCGCAGTAATCGTACCTTGAACTTGCTGGTTAGAAAGTAAAGCCGAACCTGCTAAGTTTGCTAATCCTAAAGTACTATCTCCCCGACCCAAATTTTGGACGAATCCACCGCCAATCAAGGCAACGATTTCTGATTCGCTACGGGGTGGAGTACTAGTTAATTCCAAGCTATCAGCTAATTGGCTGGCTAGCCCTTCCACTCTAGCAACAACGCGAACTGTTTCTACGCTGCCAAAAAATCCCGTAGTTGGTACATCAGCAATTTCCGAGGAAATCGGAGAAGCTGGCAATCGAGAACCCGTTACTTCAGGTACGGTAGTAGCTAATCGAACATCTAAAATCGGGTCGAGTCCATATTCTGGGGTAAAGGTAGCGGTTTGTTCGTAACCGCGATCGAGACTAAACTGAGTAACGAATAAATTAACTTCTCCTCGTCTTAACTGAATCGTACCTTGGGGACGGAGGTCGTTTAGCAATCCATTTACTGTTAAGTTACCGTTAGCTACAAAACTGAATAATGGCGGTCTAGTAACGCGCACGTTGTCTTGTAAAATTAACTGTAAATCGTTAAGCTCTAAAACTGGAGATGAAAGAGTACCTGATGTAGGCTGATTGGCAGCAGTTGTTTGACTAACAGTAGTTACTTGGGGGTTTCTTTCGCCGAGGAAAATCTCGCCATTACTTAGTTGTAATACACCGCTAATTCTCGGTTCTAATGCAGCGCCAGTAACTACTAAATTACCGTTTACGCCACCTCTGTATAACCCTTTCAAATTAATTCCTAATTGATTTAAATTAACAGTTAAAGGATTAGCTAGGTTTTGCGCTGGTTGAGATAAAGCTCTGGAAATCGGGATAATTCCTTGGGCTGTCACTGCGCCTTGACTAAATTTACCTGCGACGTTATCTACGATAATGCGATCGCCTTCAAATCGCACGGTTCCCCTCACGTCCGTCAGAGGTTCCGGTAGCGCCACAGCCTCCAGGGTAGCGTTCTGCACTTGGGCAATCCCGGTAATTTGCGGTTCGGATAAAGTACCCCGTACCTGCAACTGAGCATTGCCTTGTCCCGCTTTCCACTGTACTTGTCTTCTAGTTAACAAATTTAATAAGCCTAAACCTTCATTTTGTACGTTTACATCCAAGCTGATTAAATTATTATCAGGTTGAACGGAAGAAAAAGGCAATTGATAAGGTACGCTACCAGCAATTAAAATCGGCTGATTTTGTTGGATTGCTATTTGAGAATTAAAAGTTAACCGAGCATCATCATAAGTAAATTCTGCTTTGGCTGACTGTACTTGAGTACCGTTTAAAGTTCCCTGTACTAAAGTAAGATCTCCATTTATTTCTGGGTTTTCTAAAGTACCCTTTAGATCGGCCACCCCATTTAATTTCCCCGTAACCGCAACAGGTAAAGCAACAAAATTATTCAGCAATTCAACCGGGAAATTCTGCACTATTAATTGACCGGATTGTTGCTGGACTCCCACAATTCCAGAGAAAGCTAACGATGCACCATTTAATTGCAATTGCACGGGATTAAACCGCAAAGCACCATTTTCTAAACTGCCTTGGGCAACAACTTTTTCGGCTCTGTAATCGCCCAACTGCCAATTATCACCGCTAAAATCAAAACTGACGCGCAAATCATTCGGTAAAGTGGCGGTACTGTTCGGTAAATCTCCAGAAATAGCGATCGTGCCGCGAAAATCACCTTTTAATTCGGCAATATCTGGAATCGGGGAAGCTTGTTCGCGGCGAGTGCGTTGTTGCGCTAGCAAAGCTTCAATTTCGGAAAAGCGTCGCAGTTGAGATATTAAAGGCGCGTTTGGGATGCCAACAGGTACTAATTCTAGATTTCTCGCACTAGCAAAACCTCCCCTACTAGCTGCGCCAGTGCGTAAATTAAACAAATTTAACGTCGCTAAAACGTTTTGAATTTTTCCTTCATCAATTTGTACTCTCGCCACAAAATCAGTAGGAGTTATTCGGGCATTTAAGTTATAAACGCTTTCACCTTGTTGCAATCTGGCGTTATTAATTTCCGTAATTCCATTAGCATAAGAAAGCGAATCAGCCGAAACTAAATCTGCTTTTAATTCTCCTATAGTTGGTTGCGCGATCGCCACATTACTACCACTCACCGTTCTCTGCTCTAAATTGACCGCAAAGTTACCGGAAAGTTGCCCGGTAATTGGTTGATTGGCAAGTTGATTAGGTACTTGTCCCAACCTTTGGGCCAAACTCGTTAAAGTTGCGATCGGGAAACTTTCCACATTTACTAATAATAAATCGCCTTCTTTTCTCCCTTGCGCTAAAGCACCGTCGCGGCGGACGATAAAAGAAACAGGACTATAATTTCGATCCAATTCGACGGCAATTCTATCTTCCGTGCCGGCAATATCTAATCTAACCCCTCCTGCTGCCGTTACTTGCACGTTACCCCTTAAAACCGGGTCGAAAGCTAAACCATCAATGGCAAAGTTTCTTAATTGCAAATCACCTGCGGCATTGGGAGCATTTGGCGTTCCCGATATGCGACCGTTAAAATCAACTCTCCCAGCAACATTTATATTATTAGGAAGTTGAATTGGCAAAGTTTGCAAATTAAAATCTCTGGCATTTACATTTAAATCGACAGCGGTAATATTTGGCGTACCATTTCGATTAAAATTAGCTGCTACTATACCGCTGGCATTTAAACCAGGAGCAGAAGCTTGTTGAATAAGTAATTGTGTTCCATTCCATTGAAAAGAAGCGGTTAGCGGCCCGTTAATAGCCGCTACGCCTTGAGATAAACTGATTTGTCCGGCAGCTTTAATGTCTGGTAAAGGCGAACTACCCCTTGCAGTCAAAGCATTAACATTACCTGCAAATTGTAAATCTCCACTAATTCTTCCTCTTAATTGTTGATTAAAGCGATCGAGTTGCACTTGCGATAGGGAAACATCTGCCTGCAAATTTCCTTTATTTAATTCCGCTTGTCGAATTTGGATGTTGCCGCCAGCAATTTGTAAGTTTCCTTCGCGGACGGCTGCTTGAATTTGAGATAAAGGCGATCGATTTGGTGTAGCTGTGAATGTATCGAGATTACCTGCTAATAATAATTGACCGCTAAAAGCTCCTTGAAACTGCTTTGGCACTTGCGGAAAATTTCCCAGTTGCACGTTTGAAGCTACTACATTAGCTTGCCAATTTCCTCGTTCGAGTTGGGCTTGGCGAATTTGCAAATTACCGCTCGGAAATCGTAAATTTCCTTCAGCAATAGCTTGAATTTGTGATAAAGGCGACTCTTTAGATGGAGTCGTAAGAGTGGCAATATTTCCTGCTAATTTGGCTCGACCGTTAAAAGTCCCTCTAAACTGTGCGGGTACTTGGGGTAAGCGTGCGAGTTGTACGCCTGAAGCGGCAATTAATGCTTCCCAATTTCCTTGATTTAATACTGCTTGCTGAATGCGAACATTACCGCCAGCAATTTGCAGCGTGCCTTCGGCTGCGGCTTCAATTTGATTTAAAGGCGATTCGTTAGGTTGTGGTGTTAAAGTGTCGAGGTTGCCCGATATTACTGCCCGACCGGTAAAGGAACCTTGTAATTGATTTGGTACTTGGGGAAAACGCGCTATTTGTACGTTAGAAACGCCAACTAATGCTCGCCAGTTACCTTGAGTTAATTGCGCTTGCTGAATTTGAATGTTGCCGCCTGCAATTTGGAGATTTCCTCTCGCAATTGCTTCTATTTGAGATAAAGGTTGCTGCCCTTCTGGTGCTGTTAAGTTATCGAGATTTCCCGCTACTTTTAGGTCGCCGCTAAAAGAACCTCGTAGCTGTGGAGGGACTTGGGGAAAACGACCGAGTTGTACTCCAGAGGCATTAACTAATGCTTGTAAATTACCTTCATTAAGTTGTAATTGGCGGATTTGTACTCGACCGCCAGCGATTTGAATGTTTCCTTCTCCAATAGCTTTAATGTTATTAATATCGCTGGATTGTAAGTTTCCGGCTAGCCGGAAACGACCGTTAAATGCGCTTTGTACTTGTGGCGGTATTTGGGCAAATCTTGATAGGTTTATGCTGTTAGCGCTGACGATCGCTTCCCAATTGCCATTGCGGAGTCCTGCTTGGAGTATTTGCAAGTTTCCGCCTGCGACATTAAGGGTGCCTTTACCGATTGCTTGAATGTCGGGAAGCGCAAATGAATCAACGGTTCCTGCTAGTTGAAATTGTCCGTTATTAAATGTTGCGCCTTGTAATTGTTGGGGTGTTTGTGGAAAACGACTTAATTGAACGCCAGAAGTAGTTACTAATGCTTGCCAGCGACCTGATTGTAAAGCTCCTCGCCGCAGTTGGATATTACCACCTGCTGCTTGCAAATTTCCTTCTGCGATCGCTTGAATATCCCCTAGTGCAAAAGAACCCTGATTTCCGTTTAATTTCGCCCTTCCACTAATCACCCCTTGCCGAATCGGGAGGGGTATGTCTGCTTGCTCTCCTGCCCCCTGTCCCCTGCCCTCTGTCCCAGTCTGGGTAAGCGCTAACACGCTACTAACTGGCAAACGGGGAGTTTCCACTAGCAATTCCCATTTTCCACCGCCAATAGCCGCAGCCGCTTGCACTGTACCGCCTGGAACGTTAAAGGTAGCATCCCGCAATACGGTTTGCCCTCTAGCTACGATGATTTCTCCACTGCCGGCATAGGTAGCTTGGGGCGCTTGCCAACGCGCTACGGTGCGGATGTCGTTTAAGGGGCCAAATACTTGGGCTTTGGCGGTAACGTTGCCGATTTTGATGCCTGCGGGGATGTTTGTACCGTATAGCTGCGCGATCGGTTCTGCTGGGACGTTTTGGGCTTGCAGGTCGAATACTAATCCGCCTTGTTGCCCTAGTTTGATTTGACCTTTCCCGGTGATTTGACCGCCTACTGCTGGTTTTGCGTCAATGTTGGCGATCGCTAATTCGTTACTAGTTGGTGCTAAAGCAAAGCGAGCGCCTAATGAACTAAATGTCAGTTTGTCAACTAGCGTTGGACTAGTTGTGGCAAATTCACCTAACAGAACCGGAGCTTGGATCGGCCCGGTTAACTTGATACCCGCTTTTACTTGCCCGTTGACTGGGACTGGGGGTTTTAAATTGAGAGTTTGAACGATATTTGCGATCGGAATACTGGGAATTTGGGCGGCAATGTCATAACCTTTTTGGGTATGCAAACCGCCAGTAGCTTCTAGGGGAATTTGGCCAAACAGAGCCGATACTTTCTCTAAAGCAACTATCTGACCGTTGAAACGTAACATACCATTGACCAACGTCAATGGTGTCGGTAGTTGTCTGATTCCAGCAGTTATGTCCTGCAAATTTGCCGTCCCCGTTAAAAACAAGGGCGCATTTGGGTTATATCTGACGTTCAAGTTGCCATCGACGCGCCCCGCTCTTAAATCGAGGGGTAATTTAAGTAAGCGATCGAGCTCGTTAGCTAGCAGATTTTGACCTTGTAGTTGTATGTTCGTTTGTTGGCTGGGGGGCAAATGTTCGCCAGCAATGTTAAAGTTACCGCCCGTTACGAGTTTTCCAGCCAAATCAAATCTAATGCGTTGATTGTTGTCCAAAAATTGAGCATTACCGCCCAAATCATTTATTCCCACCGGAATTCGCTTATTCCCTGGTTTGGGATTCGGTACTAATACTACTTTGGCATTTCTTAATCCCACCGAGTCCAATTTGGTGGTAATTGGCCCTTGCCCTTCTTGAGTACCGATTTGGGTAGCAATCCAACGATTTTGCTCGTCTTGCTCGATATAAACATCAGGGCTAATTAAGGTGAGGTCTAGTTCGAGGGTGCGAGTTAACAGTAAGTCAATGATATTAAACTGTACTTCTACTGCTTCCGTGGAAGCGCGATCGGCATCAGTAGCCGTAGCGGGTAATTCCGATCGCCCAAATCTCAGCGAATTCAGGGAAAAACTTTCTACTCTCCCTAAACTTACCGGTCTTTTTAAGGTTTGAGTTAGATTTCTCTCAACTAAAGGGGCTAACTGCTCCTGAATAAACATCCACGCCCACCAAGCACCAGCGGCTACGCCCACTAGTAAAATGACACCGAAAGCCATACCAGTGCGGCTCAACCATAGCAGCCATACACGACGATTTGCTTGGTTATCTGAATTGGGAGAGTTAGTCATCTTTTGCCTCACACCTAAAATAGGGACTACTTAAGAGCGGGTAACGTAAGACCCTACGGTACTGTCCCTAGTTCCATTTTGCCGGATCGATCGGGTCGCGCTTGTTGCTGGAAGCATTCTAGACTTGAAGTGCCTACGATTGCTGCCTGTTTAGCAGATGCGATTTAAAAATGAGGATAAATCTATTTAAGGATACGTCGAGTTATCAGTTTCGCCAATGGTGACTTCTCAGGGGAATTTTAATTAGTAGGATAATGAACGATGATGCAATGTAGTGATACCCATGCGCGTATTTGTACTCTTATTTAATGCTCGTACTGAAAATGAGGGAATTCATACCCTCAAAATTGGCGATCGCGATAAAGTGTTGATGTTCGAGTCAGAAGACGACGCTACGCGCTTCTGCGTTCAGCTGGAGGCGCAGGATTTTCTCTCTCCTTCGGTAGAAGCAATAGACGATGAGGAAATTAAAGAATTTTGCCAAAGCGCAGATTACGATTGGGAACTGATTCCGGAAGGAGCTTTAGCTCTCCCACCAGAAACTAACCTAGATCGAACAGATTGGCAACCCGATCGCGAAATGGCCGATCGCACCGAGTCCGAAATGTCCGATTCCGAACTCGATCGCCTTCGCCGTCGCTTAGAAGGACTTTTGTGAGAATGAGTCTCCAATCCAGAATCCAGGAGTTTCCAATCCAGAATTCAGAATTTAGAATCCAGCAGTCAGAATTTAAAATTTAGAATCTAGAATCTAGACTGGGTAAATTTTCTAATTCAGTTTTTTCCTTCTGAGTCGGAGAATTCTGACCCCTCACTCCTGGCTTTAAAAAACAATTGATAATTAACAAATGATGAACGATCTTCAAGAAAGGGGCCATCTTCTTACCGAACAAATCAATCCCAACAGCCAGAATTTAGACCAACTCAGTACTCTAGAGTTGGTGGATTTGTTCAATCGGGAAGATACTCAAACGATTGCGGCGATCGCCGCCGCCCGCACTCAACTAGCCCAAGCGATCGAAGCCGCAACTAAGTCATTACGTCAAGGCGGACGTTTATTTTATGTCGGTGCGGGGACTAGCGGACGATTGGGGGTGCTGGATGCAGCAGAGTGCCCGCCCACGTTTTGTAGCCCGCCGGAATTAGTACAGGGAATTATTGCTGGTGGCGCTGGTGCTTTAATTCGCAGTTCGGAAGATTTGGAAGACAAAGCAGACGATGGTGCAGCTGCGATCGCTCAACGACAAATCAACCATTTAGATGTAGTAGTGGGAATTACCGCCGGAGGAACTACTCCTTTCGTCCAAGGCGCTTTGCAAGCCGCTCAACAACGAGGCGCTACTACTATTTTCATGGCTTGCGTGCCAGCAGAACAAGTGAGTTTTATTGCCGATATTGACATTCGCCTGATCGTTGGCCCGGAAATTTTAGCTGGTTCCACCCGTCTGAAAGCGGGAACCGTGACTAAAATGGCTTTAAATATTATTTCTACTGGCGTGATGGTGCAACTGGGCAAAGTTTATGGCAATCGAATGGTAGACGTGGCAGTTACGAATACTAAGCTGCGCGATCGAGCTTTACGCATTTTGCAAGACCTCACCGACTTAAATCGAGAAGCAGCCGGATATTTACTCGAAAAAAGCGGGCGATCCGTCAAACTAGCTTTATTAATGCACTGGACGGGAACGACTAAAGAAGAAGCAGAAAGCCTGTTAGCTGAAAATCACGGCCATCTCAGGCAAGCGATCGAAAGTTACAAACAAAAGTAGTTATCTGGTAACCAACTCAGCCTTGTTTGAACTCGTTTAAACAACTCTTTCTTGGCTCCCGTCACAGAGCTACTCTTGACGGGAGACGGTCTACATTCCTACTCTATGCAAACAGAACAATTTATTTTTCTCTTTCAACCACTTCATACCAATTCACTTGCTTGGGTGTCACAAATCTTTCTCCCTAGCCGAAAATCCCGAAACTCCTGCCAAAATAGTAAATGTGTAAATGTGGCAGTATTTAAGTGAACTGCTAAGGAGGTAAGTGTGAAAAACGAAGGTAGATTTGTAGGGGCGGTTTTAGTTAGATTGCTTGAGATACAACCGTTTTACTCGCTTATCTTACCCGCCCTGCCTATGTGCGTTTATCCATGCCATCCTACTTATCAAATATCTCTGCTACCTTAAATAGAATCAAAAAAAACTACGCTTTTCCTCAGTCGGAAGTTTACCTATGAGTTGGATAAGAAAAAGTCTATCTATTACCACGCTCACGGTCGGTTTATCTCTAGAATTATTGATTATTCCTGGATTTCCCATTCCGATGAAGAATCAGTATTTAAAACCCTATCAAGACCCTAATATGACTGATAAATGGGAAATTTCTCAGCCATATGACGTCTTGCAAGATTTGTTAACGAACCAAGTCAGTAGTTATAGCTAAAGGCTAAAATTGATTATTTGGTTGAATTGATTTGATATTACTTTCTACAGTGTTACAGCGGATTCGGGGTTTATGAGGTACAGTAGAAGCTAACTTCACAAGGGTTTTAGGCATCACTTTGTACCTCATACATCTCAAAAGTGCTGTATAAGACTGTAAATTTATAATTCCCTACTTTATTATCCTATATTACTCAAAGCTTTAAAATATACATTTTTTTTACATAAATAAATTTCTATACAAAGTGAACAATAACTCACTTTAAGTAAATTTTTTGAAAACAAAAGTAAACAATATTGTTGTAAGTAAAAAGCCAAGCTAATCTAATCTACGCGAAAACTTTCTATTTTTTCTATCGTTTCGTCAAAAAGCAGTAAAAATTTAAAAACGGTTGATTGGTAATGTAAGCCAGAGTATATGCTCTATCCATACCATCTTATGCCTAAAAATATATGTTTACCGTTGCGTGGAGAGTTTTTTGTTTCTCTGCTCAATTGAAAAAACTAGTTGCGATCTCGCTTCACGTAGGTCTATTTCTCGCTTACAGTAGATCTACTAGTAACTGCTCGATCTGTAAACAATTGTTAAGCATTAGCAGGGAAATCTGTTAGTTTCTCAGATTTCTCAATGGAAAGCGCGACGATCGCGCCTGATTTGGCTAAGCTTTTTGTCTCAGTCGCAAAGGTTTGGAAATGTTTACCACATCAGAGACATCTTTAATCGCACTAATTGTACTAGCTGCTTTGGGGATATTGGGCTGGGGTTTTTCTCGTGCCAAGCCTTATGGCAAACTGGGAATCTTAGCCTGGTTGCAGTCGGTGGTGTTGATGGCTCCCTGGCTGTTATTTTTTGGTTTGTTTGCTGCGGGAATTTATCTAAACTTGGTCAGTATCTTGTTGATGTTGGTGACTGCTACTGGTTTATATATTTACTTGGGCAAACAATTGCGGAGTGCCGGACAGGATGAGGTTTTGCGGGAGCGTGCCGCTAAAAGGCTCAACGCCGAACAAGAAGCAAAGGCTACATCCAACAACTCAGCAGTCAATCAGCCGTCAGATGGCCAAATAAAACTGGAATCAGTAGTATTTGCTCCGGAAACAATGCCGATTCCAAATGAAGACTTGCAGAAAATCCAAGGAATTTTTGGCATCGATACTTATTTTGCTACCGAAACGATTCCTTACCAGCAAGGAGCGATCTTTAAAGGTAACTTACGGGGAGAGGCACAGGCAGTTCACGATCGCTTATCGTCTGCGTTGAAGGAAAGGTTAGGCGATCGCTATCGGCTATTCTTGATCGAAAATCCCGAAAATAAGCCTGTAGTGGTAGTTTTACCCAGTAGCAACGACCCGAAACCTTCCACCATCAATCAAAAGATTTTCGCCGTCATACTGTTGTTGGCAACGATCGCTACTACCCTGGAAACTGCTGGTATCCTGCAAAGCTTTGATTTTTACAATAACCTCAGCCGTTTCACCGAAGTTTTTCCCCTTGGTGCGGGAATTTTAGCGATTTTAATCGTCCACGAAATCGGGCATTGGTGGTTAGCGCGTCGTCATCAAATTCGTCTGAGTTGGCCTTATTTCATTCCTACTTGGCAAATCGGCTCTTTTGGCGCAATTACCCGCTTTGAATCCCTCTTACCCAACCGCCAGGTGTTGTTTGATATTGCTTTTGCAGGGCCGGCAGCTGGTGGGCTACTTTCCCTGCTGATGTTGATCGTAGGTTTGTCCCTGTCCCATCCTGGCAGTTTTTTCCAAGTACCTGCCCAATTTTTCCAAGGTTCGATTCTCGTGGGAAGTTTAGCACGAGTAATTTTAGGTTCTGCTTTACAGCAGCCTTTGGTCGGTATTCATCCACTAACAATTATTGGTTGGTTGGGATTAGTAATTACTGCGCTCAACTTAATGCCGGCGGGACAGTTAGATGGGGGTCGCATCGTGCTAGCGATCTACGGTCGAAAAGTAGCGACCAGAATCAGCATTGCTACTTCGATCGTGTTGGCGATCGCATCTTTAGCCAATCCCATCGCGATATACTGGGCAATTGTAATTCTGTTCCTGCAAAGAGATTTAGAACGCCCTAGCCTGAATGAGATTAGCGAACCCGATGATGCAAGAGCAGCTTTAGGTTTGTTAGCTCTATTTTTAACGATCGCTACTCTGATTCCCTTATCTCCAGGATTAGCTGGACGCTTGGGAATTGGTGCAAATAGTTTATTTTGAGTTGTCATTAGTCATTGGTCGAGCAAATAACTTACGTCATAATCAGTTTTCAGGACTGAACATCCTTTCTTTAAACCACCGATACCTAACAATAAACCGGGTTTTTTCTCTTTCGGCGCGTAAGTCTTAATCAAACAAATTATTCGTGACCAATGACTAATTACCAATGACAACTAACCAATGACCAATGACAATCTAAAATCTAAAATCTAAAATTCAAAATCGATTCGGTTATGTCTACACCACCGCCCGTTCTGGTACTTCTAGACCTAAGCGCCTTGTTGGGTAGCAGCCTTCGCGAATGGCAAGAATACTCTCGCATCGGTAACTGCTACGTGCCTCAAATGGTATATGAAGAAATTGAATACCTCACGGGTCGCGCCCCAGAACCCCAAGTGGAAAAAGCCGCCAGGGAGTTTATGCGGTTTTTTCCCGATAGCGGTTGGCAATTGACAAACGCTCATGCGACCCATCCGGCGATCGCTCCCCCTGGCGGTGCATCCTTAAGTAAACAAGCCAGATTAGTCGTGGCGGTGGCCCAGTGTGCCTATGGTTTCGCTTTGGAACAACCGAATAATTTAGTGGTTTTTGTCTCTAATACTCAACCGATATTGCAACGCATTCCCTCTTTAGGTACTCCTAATTTTTGCGGAATTACTAGGGCTGCATTTTTGCAGTGGGTGCGAACGGGCGAACGACCCCCAGCCGTGACCGCACAACAACAAACTTTAAGTACAGTAGGTGCGGCAACGGCGAACGGTCAAGCAAAAATACAAACCCAAGCGATCGCAGAAACTCCCTCCCAGTCTGCTCCAACTGCCGTATCCACCATGACCGGGCCAGCATCAGCCGCCCGGAGCGCATCATCGGACAAAAAAAGCAGGGGAACTGGTGCGCTTTCCCGTTTGATTGGTGGTTTAATAACTTTGGCCGTGATTGTCGCAGCAGGTTTGGTAGCGTGGCGTTTTATCCAACCAGTCAGTTTCCTTCGGTTTTGGCAGCAGTTAGGTTTACCGAGCCAGCCAGCCCAGCCTTCAAATCCTACTAGAAAATAAGGCAATTTCTGTTTATCTGCACTTTTCTACCGAGTTAGTTTGATTGTTGATAGTAAGGGGCAAAACATTGGAAACAAGTGGATTTCATCACGTAGCGATTATTTGCTCTGATTATGAAAAATCAAAGCGATTTTATGTGGAAATTTTGGGTTTTCCGATTATTGAAGAAACGTTTCGCGCTGCCAGGAATTCTTACAAGTTGGATTTGGCAGTGGGTAAACGCGATCGCATCGAGCTTTTTTCTTTTCCCACCCCACCACCACGACCGAGTACTCCGGAAGCTTGCGGTCTGAGACATCTATCTTTTGCAGTCGATCGTCTTGATGATACCGTCGCTTACTTACAAAGCCAAGGGGTTGAAGTAGAAGATATCCGCATTGATGAGATTACTGGTAAGCGGTTTACTTTTTTTAAAGACCCGGATCGCCTTCCTCTGGAGATATACGAAGAATCAAAGGATTGATGATGCTTCGCCTACCACTTTACTTGATGATTTGGGCGGCAGATTCTGTCGCGAACAGGGAGAGCGATTAGTAACGCTGTGAAAGTTAATTGGTAGTCGAGCGAGCAATCGAATTTTAGAAACCAAAAATCATCTCTAAACTTCTTACTAAAGATAGATGTAATTCTTAATGTTTACTTATATTAAGAACTTTGATAATTTTTTCTAAAGTACGTGTAATATTTAACTTATGATTCAGTATTTTCTGGGTATTAATATTTGCTTGAGTATAGCAAATTATTAATAGGGAATATTTCTCAGATTTTTATTTGTCTATCAATTATTGGCAGCGCTAACTCGCAGGGTGCTAATTATTACCAGAAAAGTTCGATCGCTTTCTGGCAGCGCAACAAAAAGTTTAACTTTCTTCACAAAGTTATCTACTTTTCCGAATTTGTCTGGAAGAGGCGTGTAGTACCAAATCTGGTCACCCCCTTCGCTGACAGCATCCATTTGCGAGGCTTGCTATGGAGAAAATTACTAATAATACTAATCAAAAGTCTCTCGCAGCGACCTTAGAAGAAACAACTAAGCAGCCAAATCCTTTTTTCTTAGCTTTGGTGCTGACTGGCATTTTGTACTTTGCAGTGAAACAGCCTGTTTCTAATAACGCGCTTGCCGTGGCGAACTCTTCTAATCATATCAGCATTTTATCGCCTTCTGTCAAAAATGCCGTGATGCAAGACTTATCCCAGCGATCGGGGTTACCAAAATCTGCTTTGCAAATCGTCGAAGCTAAACAACTGACTTGGCTCGATCGTTGTTTAGAAATGAAAAATTCCCGCTACTTATGTATGGACGCATTAGTACCGGGTTGGCAAGTAATCGTTGCTAGTGGTAAAAACCGTTGGATTTATCATACCGATACATCTGGTTCTTTAGTAAAGCTGGATAGTAGCCAACCTATTGCGGAACCAAAAAATCAAGGAATTGCGATCGCGAATCGCAAGCTAGGAGCTAGGGAAAGGATGAAGTCTGAAGGATGAAGTCTGAATTCAGAATTCAAAACTCTGAATTCAGGAATCAGAACATTAATCCATCCCCCGCTCTCTCCCTCCTTGAGGTTAAATCGTATTGGCTGGCTGTAAATCAGGTCTTGCCGCAGGATTAGAAAAGATATCTTTCAAAGCCTCTTCTCTTTGTGCGGGAGTTTCTTTTGCCCACTGCCAAAGACTTTCATAGAAGAAAAAGGCTACTCCGCCAATGCCGCGTTTGCGAACTTCTTCAACTTGGGTTTTCACTTGTTCCATACCGATTCCGCGATTTTTCAAACCAGTCATAATCCCAACCGCAAAAGGAATATGACTTTGGGCTAATAGAACTTCTGCCCGCTCTAATTCAGTAGTAAAACGTTTCAAGTCATTTCGATAAACTTGTAAGATAATTTCCTGCACTAGATTTTCTCTTTCCCAGGTAAACCAATCCTGTAAATGAGCGGGTAAAGCAAAATGTAACGGATTGGGAGAAAGAGAAATAATACAATTGGGTTTCTCAGCTTTTATGGCTTGGGATAACCGCCGCATGAAGTCATTAATTTTATCGGCTCGCCAGCGGACCCAAAATGTTTCTTGATAATCTTCAGAAGGCGATAATCCCGGTAATTCTTTTTTGAAAAGGTTAACGGTGAAATCATCGTAACCCATTTGAGCGGGTAAGCCGAAATGATCGTCTACTTGGATGCCATCTACATCGTATTTCTTCACCACTTCGATAATTAAATCGATGATGAATTGCTGTACTTCTGGGTGAAAAGGATTTAGCCAAACTCGATCGTGTATGCCTTCTTTCCAAATTTTGCTGCCATCGCGACGCTGAGTAAGCCAGTCTGGATGACGTTTGGCTAATTCGGAATCAGCAGGTGCCATGAAACCGAATTCAAACCAAGGCATTACGGTTAAACCTCTTTGATGCCCTTGTTCGATCGCTTCTGCTAGCATATCTCGCCCTTGCAAACCGGGTTCCGGGTCTAGCTCGATCCCGATCGCTTTTTTGGCTACCCGACTGGGATACAAAGTATAACCCCCATTCCAAACCGTCGGATAGATGGTATTGAAATTAAGGTTTTTTAATTTTTCTAATGCTTCGATTAAACGAGAGCGAGAAAATAACACGTCACTATCTATATTAGTTAGCCAAACTCCTCTAATTTCATCTGTTGGCTGACGATTGGGTAAAGTTTTGAAAGAAATCGGTTCTAATTCAGTAGATGGTGATGGTGTTGGCAAAGGTTCATCGGGAATTGTTAGCGGTTCTTTTCCCGCCACGTACTGCAAAGGCACCAATCCGAATTCTCCCAAAGCTTGACACAGAGAAGCTGCTACTTCCCCGCGAGTTACTAACTTATTGGGATTGAGCGTTCGGACATCTGGGTAATTTACTACTAGTTCTTTTTCAGCCGCAGCAGCGATCGCATTTTTAGCATAATCGGAAATCAGATCGGCATCCGCAAAAAGCCGATCGAGAGTTCCATCAACTGGGTTAATTGGCGAATACTTTAACCCACTAGTTAACGCCACTAATACTTGCTCTCTCGTCATCTTTCGCAGTGGGTTAAAAATATCACCAATATAACTGGAAAGGAAACCACGTCGATAAGTTTGGCTAATAGCACGGGCTGCCTGATAATTATCCGGAATATCGACAAATTCTACAGGGTTGCGAACTACAGGCACGTTTGGAAAAGCTTTGTTGAGCATCGTGGCAAAATCAGCCCTCGTTACTGCTAAGTTAGGTCTAAACGTGCCATCTTCATATCCATCGATCGTATTTTCCTGCACTAACTGTTCGATGCAAGGCTGCGCCCAATATCCTTGGATATCTCTAAATGTAGTTTGAGAAAATGAAGCGCGAGGTACTGCTAGTGCAACGATCGAAGTAAAGGCAATCAGAAATACGAACCAAGCCTGACGGTTAAAATTGTAGCTAAAAAACCTGCTCGTACAGGTTTTCACAAGGATTTTGAGAAACCTTTTCATCATCTTTCTACTTTAACGTTCGTGACCGAGTTAACCCTAGTCTCTGAGAACTATCAGGAATGACTCGGAAACTCATACATAAGTTGCCATAATACCGCAGTCTCGAGTTTTTTCGGCATCAGGAGTAGGGCATTATCACGAAGTTAAAAGTAATTACGATATCGGTTTTCTTACCTATCTATAATCATTTGATTTTTCCATTCCGCTTTATCTCTCCTTTTCTTTATCTACTTAGCTTAATTCCCATCCCAAAATTTCAGCTATTTGGTTAGCTAGGGAAAGCGGATCGAAAGGTTTTGGAATTACGGCTTTTGCCCCCAACTGAGTAAACTGTGGTTCGCCGCCTATTGGAAGTTTGGCAGTTAATAATAGTACGGGTATTTGTTGGGTGGCAAGATTAGCCTGTAAATATCTTAAAGTAACCGTTCCATCCATATCTGGCATCATCATATCTAAGAGTATTGCATCGGGTTGTTCTAACTCGGCTATAGATAACCCTTCTGCACCAGAATCTGCCATCAAAACTTCCCAACCTGCCATCATTTCTAAGGTAAGTTTGATGACTTCTCGAATGCGATACTCATCATCGACGATCAGAATGCGTTTAGCACTCATATTTAATCAATTAACACTATTCTTTTTAATTATATGGCTAAAAAATCAAAATAAATACTAAAAACCTATTCTTATTTAAAATACTTTATTTATTGTTAATTTAACTTAATGGCTGCATCGGTACTGTGAAATAAAAAGTGCTACCAACTCCTATACGGCTTTCTACCCAAATATGTCCTCCATGTTGTTCCACGATACTGCGACAGATCGCTAAACCTAAACCAGTGCCTCCTTTTTGCCGAGAATCGGAGGCATCTACTTGTTCAAAACGGTCAAAGATTTTTTCCAGTTTTTCTTCTGGTATTCCCTTGCCTCGGTCTTTTACTTGGAAAAGTGCTATATTATCTTTAGTTTGAGTTTGTGCCGTTAAATAAACCGTGGTATTTGGCAAAGAAAATTTTATGGCATTACTGACTAGATTAGTTAATACTTGAATAATGCGATCGCCATCTACAAATACTTTTATAGGAACCGGATTAATTAAGAGATTAACCGTTGCTAAATTAGCAATTGGCTGCATAATATAAATTACTCTTTGCATTAATTCAGCAGCATCGTAAACTTGGAAGTTTAAACTTATTTTACCCGACTTTAAATACTCCAAATCTAGAATATCATTAATCAAACGAACTAAACGATCCGTATCTTCGATCGCAAATTTCAACAGACGTTCGCCCGGTTCGGTGAGAGTACCCAAACGCCCAGTTGATATTAACCCTAAAGCACCTCGCAAAGAAGTCATCGGCGTGCGAAGTTCATGACTGACTACTGAAATAAATTCATCTTTTAGGCGTTCGATTTCCTTGCGTTCGGCGATGTCTTCCACCATCGCTAATCCATAAATAGTATTTGTATTTAGATCGGGAATTACGCCACAAGTAATATTAATTAACAAAAGCTCGCCATTCTTCTTGACGTAACGTTTTTCTAACTGGTAGTAACTAAGTTCTTTGTTTAGACATTTTTCTATGTAAGGTACTTCTTTCGCTAAGTCTGCCGGATAAGTGATATCCTTAAAATTGCGACCTATTAATTCTGATTCGCTATATCCCAGCATCCTGCAAAAAGCTTGGTTAACTTGTACTAATTCTCCATCTGACTTGGCAACTACCATTCCAATTGGTGCATCGAAAAAAATTCGCTTAAATCGCTCTTCACTCTCTCGCAAAGCATTCTCTACCTGTTTTAATTCAGTGATATCGCGAGTTACGCATAACACTGATTCTACTGCTCCATCTCCTGAAAACTCGGGAACAATTCTTGATTGATAATACTTGATTATTCCTGTAAAACTTGTAAAATCAAAACTTATTATTTGTGCCTTGCCAGTTTCAAAAGCTTTTCTTAATGTAGTTTCCCATTGAAATACTTTTTCTTCAGGCCATCCTAAGTCTCGATTATTTTTGCCAATAAAATTTTGATAGGAAATTCCCGTTACCTTTTCGATCGCTGGGTTGATGTAAAGGTGACGCAGTTCTTGATTAAATCTAGTAATAATATCAGGTGAATTTTCAGCTAAGGCTTTGAAATCTTGCTCTCGTCTGTATAAAGCTTCTTCTATTTGTTTGCGTTCGTTAATATCTAAAATAGTTCCAAAAAGCCGTTCTACTTTACCTGCTTCTTTCAGGATGGGTTTCCCAGTAGCGAATACATATTTAATGGAACCATCAGGTAAGATAATTCGCATATCAAATTTATAAGTTTTGCCGTCAGTAATGGCTTCTTGAATTGCTTGTAACAATTTCCTTCTGTCATCGGAATAAATTAAGCTAAGACTTTCCGCGTAACTGGGTTCTCCCATTTCGGGATCGAGCGCTAAAATTCGGAAAGTTTGTGCTGAAAAAGTCAGTTTTTTAGTGGCTAAATCTAATTCCCAGCTACCTACATTCGCCACTTTTTGAGCTTCGCTAAGGAAGGCTTCATTTTTACGTAATTTTTCTTCTGTCTGCTGACGAAAAAAAATCTCTTGTTTGAGTTGTTCGTTTACTTTTGTCAGTTCGCTAGTACGTAATTCAACTAATTGTTCTAAGCGATCGCGATATTGGCTTAATTCAGCTTCTATTTGCTTTCTCTGGGTGATATCGCGGAGAATTGATAAATGACGATGGGGAATGAAATTTGCGATCGCCGCATATTCCACGTAGCGAATCGTTCCATCAGGACGGCGAATGCGAAATTCTCCTCTTTCCCGACCTTTCTTCTGAAAATCTTGCCAAGCTTCCTGAAAATTAATCCCTACATCAGTAAAATCCGCGATTGATTTACCTATAATTTTTTCTGGTGAAGTTCCCAGTAGTTCACATACTGCTGAGTTAACTTCCAAATAATAACCGTTATCATCCGCAATAGCCATCCCGTCGAGCGAGCTATTGAAAATAGCTTTCATTTGTTGTTCGCTTTTAAAAATGGGAAATTGTTCGAGAAATATTAACGATTGTTTTTTATTTGCTAAATAAAATAACCAAACCGTTATCCCTAACAAACCAAGTAAGATCGGCCATATAATCGATTGATAAATTATACTGATTTCTAAATTGGCAATATAGTAATTATCTATAAATATTATTATAGTTAATAACAAATTGTAAAAAAATATGCTCATTATCAATCACTCCTTTAAAATAATTTAAAAAAATTAATATTAATAGGTAATTAGGGTATTAGTTATAATATTATTATATTGCTGAAAAAGATAGATAATTTAAATCTTTACGAAGATTGAATATGCTGTAGAGATAATCGCTCAATTAAAGCTACCTTTTTAAGTAATAGATGTTAAAAAAGTGTGTCGCCACGCTCAATAACCAGGGACTTAGCAGTCCCTCAACAAATAGCAATGATTTATTGTTAGCTAATTGTTCACTGATTGTATGTAAATTACTTGATTACGCCCAGATGTTTTAGCTTGATAAAGAGCGATGTCAGCAGACCGATATAAAGTTTGGATATCAGTACCGTTATCGGGATACTGAGCAACTCCCGCACTAAAAGTAATGGGTAACTGAATTCCTTTATTCGTAAACTCTTGCCGATTTATGGAAACTAAAAAATCTTTCAATCTTTGTACTGCGGTAGCCTTATCTATACCGTACATGACGATCGCAATTTCATCTCCTCCCCAGCGAGCCACAATATCATGATGACGGCGAAAAGAGCGGCTCAAAAATCCTCCTAGCCAACGTAAAACCGTGTCACCTACTCCATGTCCGTACTCGTCATTAATTTTTTTAAAATTATCGAGATCTAAAATCGCGAAACACAAAGGTAAATGAGTGCGTTCAGCTAATAGAATTAACTGGCTCAGATGCGTCGTTAACTTATTTCGATTAGCCAATCTAGTCAAGGGGTCTGTTTCTGCTAATTGGCGCAGTAGTCGTACTCGTTCCAAGCGAATTACAATGCGCGTAACTAGTTCTGGGCCAACAATAGGTTTACTGACAAAATCATCAGCACCAGCCGCAAATACTTTTTGTACCGTATCCGGATCGCAGTGGGCAGTCAAAAACAGTATTGGTAGGCCACCCCAAGCAGGGTCGTTACGCACCACCTGGCACAATTCAATACCGTTAAGATGGGGCATTTGTACATCTAAAATTAATAAATCTGGTAAAACTTTTTCTAAAGTTTCCCAAAACAAACGGGGGTCTTTAAGGGTAGTTAGTTTAAGTTCCCAAGGTTTTAGTAAAGTTTCTAAAAGATTTAATATATTAGCATCATCATCTACAATTAAAATTTTGGCTGAAGTAGTTTCTTCCGGTTCTAATATTTGAGTAATTGCTGCTAGCACTTGAGCGGGAGGAATTGCTTTGTGTAAAAAAGCTCTTGCTCCCAACCGCGCCACTTCTAAGCGATCGCAAAAATCCCCCCGTCTTGACAAGACGATCGCTGGTAAATAGGGCATTGAAGAATTTAACTCCTCCAACAATACCAAGCCATTTTCATTTGTAGAAGGAAAATATAAATCCAATACGATCGCATCCGCATGATTGTGGGTCAGCCATTCTCTAGCCATTGATAAACTGCTAACCACCTGGATTTGCAGCCCGATCGCGATCGCTTCTCGTCGTAAAAGTTCCGCTAATTCCAGATCTTCATCAACTATTAACAGCAAAGGCTGTTTATGGAAAAAGTTTTCCGATAAAGAGATTGTTTCTTGGGCAGAAATTAATCGATCGTTGGTTCCTGACGAATTTTTTACATTAGCAAGTGCTTGTGGGGATTGGGGTAGCGGTTGTTGCAATACTTTTTTCAAAGATGCGATCGATTCTTGAAGCCGCAAAGCTAAATTAGGGTCGCGAAGATCGCTCGCATTACGTAATAAAGTCTCGATTTGACGGCATATTTGGGAACCTTCTGCGAAGCCTAAAGTACCTAGTAAACCAGTCAGTTTATGAGCTTCCGTGATTGCCTTTTGGTGTAAATCCTCACTAATCATTGCTGCTTCGATCGCAGTAGCGCAATTTTGCAATACTTCTACCTGATTAAATACGCTTTGCTTGAATTTTTCCCAAATTTCCGCGATCGCCTTTAAAGTGACTTCCTTCTGAGAAGGGGAATTCGATCCTGGATAGTTTATACAAGGAGATAAAACGATCGGACAAGAACTACCTAATGAATTTCGATCGTTTTCCCCCTGTTCCTCAATGTTCTGGTTTGCAGAAAGCACCGCAGTACTTTTTTGATTAGATAAAGTCTTCAGCCGATACCCTAAACCATATACAGTTTCAATTAGATCCGCAGGCGCTCCCGCCGTCCGCATCTTCATCCGTAAACCCTTAATATGAGACCTCACTGTTTCTTCACTCGGAGAATGATCGAAAGACCATACCTGTTCGATCAGATCGCTACAACTAAAAACGCGGCGATTATTTCGCAAAAAAAGTTCTAATAAACGATATTCTGTAGGAGTTAAATTTAAAATTTCATTTTTATAAGTAACTTGACAAGTACTTGGTGATAGAGACAATTCATTCCACTCCAAAATCGGCAGCAACCGATTAGTTCCCCGCCTTAGCAACGTGCGAATCCGTGCGAGCAATTCTTGGCAGTCAAAAGGTTTACTTAGATAATCATCGGCTCCTGCATCCAAACCCCTGACTTTATCTATACTGTTGTCCCGTGCTGTCAGTAACAGAATCGGCATTTTTAATCCACGAACCCTTAATTTTTGGCAAAGAGTAATACCATCTAATTTAGGTAGCACTACATCTAGCAGCAGCAAATCATAAGGAAAAGCTTCTAAAAGTTCCAAAGCTTTTTCTCCATCTTCCGCTACATCCACCAAGTAATGCTGCGACTCCAAAGTACTAGCTAAAGCATCAGCAGTAACTCGATCGTCGTCTACTAAAAGAATTCGCATAGCACTCCCGTATAAATTGTTCAGTTTGGCATCTAACCCTACCAAAGTCTCCCCGACTACTGGTGGTATGCTTAGAATGATTTCCAGATTTTCTATTTAACCAAGCCTCGTTAATTAAAATTTAATTAGCTTACATCTAGAAAAATAATGGCATTCGGCCATTAAAAAAGAGCTTTTAGGAGTCTGGATAGTTCCATTTTAAATTTTCAGTGGTTTTGCTCCCTGAATGGGAACTTTAGGACAAACAACAGTTCTTCCTGAGAATGCTAGCCTAGTTGAAAGATTGCGGAACCAAAGAATGGGATATCAACGTCTAGCCTTTTTGTGTACCCTCTTGTAACAAGAGTAGGTTTTATTAAAGATATCCGGTGTGGTTGGGCTAGCAGTTCTTTCTCCCTCTCTTGCCGAAATATATCTTATCCAAGTTGCCAACAATATCTCATAAGTAGCTATCGATACCACTACAAATTCATTCCGATCGTTCTTTGGAGAAATTTGCCATGAAAACTAACGCTTCTCGCTCTATCTTAGGCCATCCAACTACTCAACAGCAGCAGATTTGGTCTGCTTTGTTTTTAGCCGGATTATTATCTTTATGCTCTAGCTTGACAAGTATAGAGTCTGCGATTGCTTCACCTCAAATTTCTTCTCAATCTACTAGCGATTCTATTAACGTTAAAACCGAATCAGTTGTTAAGCAATCTAACAATCTGCGTACTAATCGTTTACCCGCTCAAGTGGCAACTGCTGTTCGTCAGGACGCCGCCAAGCGAACTGGAATCGCTCCTGGAAAATTCAAAATTACCGAGTACAGCAGGGAAACTTGGCCTAATGGTTGTCTGGGCATTGCCGAACCAGAGCAAATTTGTACTCAAGCTTTAGTTCCCGGTTGGCGCGTAGTAATCTCTGATGGCAGCAGAACTTGGGTTTATCGTACTAATAGCAACGGCAGAACTGTAAGCTTAGAAAATGAATCTGTTTCCAGTAATACGCCAAAGTCCGATCGGTTAGATGGAGGCGAGACGATCGCTGCTAATATTATCAGACCCGTGCCAATTCCAGCTAGCGAACTACCGCCAGCTTTGGATAGAGGTGTAGTTTTTCGCGCTGTTTCTAGCGGTGGAATTACTGGTCGCACTTATGAAACAACCCTGCTGAATGATGGCACGTTAATTAGGGTTCGGATTGGCGATGCAAACGATTCGGAACGCAGCGTTCGGCGAATTTCTCCTTCCCAACTTAGAGGATTTCAGCAATTATTAAAACGCCAATCTTTATCTCGATTTAATGGTTTGAGTTACCCAGCCCCTAGCGGCGCTGCTGATTTCATCACCGTTACCATCACCAGTTCATCTGGTACCACCCGTTATGCCGATCTGGTTCAAAATAACCTGCCTCAGCCTTTACGCCAAGTTGTCCAAGCGTGGAATCAGCTAACTGCTGTTGGTTAACGATCGCGGGGTGGATGAGAAAAAATTTAACTTTATACCCTTGCATCGTTCCAAATTAATCTACGGTTACCCAATCGGGATTAGGTTGTTTTTTTGATTTTGTTCTGATAGAATGACTTATTATACTCAGTGTAAATAGTCATCTATGAGCATAGAGCGTTGCCCCATCGAGCAAGCGTGGACATCATCTCGCTACTCACAACAGCAACCCCAGATCGAACCAACTTTTTACTATTTTGCTTACGGGTCTTGTATGTGTCCGGTTGACTTGAAGCGGACGCTGGGGGAAAATACCAACCATTACGCGATCGGCCCTGCTACGCTAAAAGGTTATCGGTTAGGCTTTTATAAACGCTCTCAACTTCGCAATTGCGGTGTATTAGATATAGTGGCCGATCCGAACTCCTATGTAGAAGGAGTGTTATATCAATTACCTTGGCGATTGAGCGATCGTTTAGACGAAAGAGAAGAAGTTCCCACCAACGGCTATCGTCACGAAACGATCGCTGTTAATTGCCAAGGTAAATTGTATAAAAATGTACGAACTTACGTAGTAGTCAACAAACTATCCGAAGAATTAGCACCAAATGACTGGTATTTTAATGTAGTGTTACGCGGTGCGGTAACTTGCGGACTGCCAGAGGAATACTGCTGGCAATTGTTCGATCGGATGTACCAATTACAGCAGCGTTATTATCAGATACAGACATTGCGCTCGGCCTAGCAAGTCGGGTACGTGACCTCATTTATAATTTGTTTAAATACTTATAGCGATACGCGCTGGTATGTTTACTGTCTTCAATTTCCCAGGAATGGCTCAAACCTTTATATGACAATGCAATTCATTTCATTTTCCCCTTTCCCTGCGCGTAGCGCTATAACTTAAGGAAAAATCGCTCATCTAACCTCTACTTTTCAACAAACCCAACCTGCCTTATGAACAAGGTAAAATTGATTTAGTATCACTTAATTTTAGCCGGACTTATATTTAACTTAAATCTACACTATATCGACTCTTACATATGTTACAATCTTCCCTCATAAACTATGTAAATAAATTAAACACTTATCAATGATAAATACCCTTTTAAACACTAAGCTAAAAAACTTTGTCCTATCTAAATCACTGTAGCGAAACCTAAGTTTTTCTATAAATTTTGTTAAGAAGTTTATCCCAAAGAATGCCGATGGGATTACTAAACACACAGTTCTACCATCTGTGGGAGTAACCATCAGTGTTCAATTTCGATAGCCTTAAGCTTAGAGGACGCATCCTTCTTGGGTATGGAGTTCCTTTACTTCTTACTGTAGCAGCAACTTCAGCAGTAATTGTCAATGCCAAAAAAGTGGAGCAGCAAGGAATTGCCATAGACCGGGGTTGGACCCTAGTTAGAGATACCGATCGACTAGAATTATTGCTGTATAAACGACAGTCACTGATTCGGGCTTATCTACTAACAAGCGATCGACAATTTTTGCAGCTATATGAAGAAACCGTTCAAGATTATAACGAATTGATTCAATCTTTAGACGCAACAGTTCAATTCACAACTCCACAGCAAGCAGAGAGATTAGAAGAATTAAAGACCCTTGGTAAAAAGATTTATGAAGCTAACATTGAAATGGCTAACTTAGTTAAAGCAGGTAAGGATAGCGCAGCAATTAACCTATTTTCTAAAGGGGAAATACTACCTTTAGTTGACGAGGCAACAGTAGTATTCCGCAAACTCAATAGCACCGAAGACGAATTGCAGTCACAACGGGAAAAAGAGGGAAATATTGCAATGCAACTCCTCATATTCACCGCACTCTTTGGCACGCTGACTGCGATATTAATGGCAATTTTAATTGGTTCTTGGCTGGCATCCCGAATCACCAAACAAGTTAATGAAATTGCCACAAATATTGCTGCTTCTTCTACAGAAATTGCGGTTACCGTAGAACAGCAAGAACGAACAGCCCTTCAGCAATCTAGCTCCGTCAATGAAACTACTACTACGATGGATCAATTGAGCGCATCTGCTCAACAATCAGCGGAAAAAGCTCAAACTGCTGCTGTGGGGGCTCAACAAATTTTGACACTAGCAACAGAGGGTAACCAAGCGGTGAGTCGTACCCTGGAAAATATGCTGGTGCTTACTTCTCGTGTCAGCACTCTAGCCGAACAAATTTCGCTTTTAAAGGAGCAAACCCATCAAATCGGTAGTATTTCTGGGCTAGTTGCCGATTTAGCAACCCAGACTAATATGCTAGCTTTAAATGCTGCTGTAGAAGCAGTGAGAGCCGGAGAAAACGGTAAAGGATTTGCAGTAGTTGCCGCAGAAATTCGCAAACTAGCAGATCGAAGTAAAAAATCAGCCGAAAAAATTAATATCCTCGTGATTAATATTCAGTCTGCTCTCAGTTCAATTGTAATGGTTACTAATGATAGTACGAAAGCGGTTTCCCAGAGTACTCAAGTTTCCAAACAAACCGCAGAAGTATTCGAGCGAGTTACACAAGCGATCGATGACGTTGTGGAAAGCATACAGCAAATATCTTTAAATACCAAGCAACAAGCTATGGGCGTAGAGCAGGTAGTAGTAGCAATGAATAACCTTAATAAGTCAGCAAGAGATAATGCTAGCGGTATCAGTCAAACTAAAGTGAGTACTCATCAACTGAATGAAGCTGCTCAAAATTTAAAGGCTGTGGTGTAAGCTAACGATCGTTTAAGTTGGTAATTGAGATAGCAAAGGGGAGCAAAGAGATTTTGAAGATTTATACTAATATCGTGTCCGATTGCATCGTTAGTGTAAGAGTGATGGGAAAAATTATCTGTGTGAATTAGGTATTTAATTTTTATCGCAGATGTCAACAGATAAACGCAGGTAAGAAAGCAATTTTTTGTAGCCCCGATGCTAACGGACATGATATAAGGCATGAAAATGCGTACTTTAAAAGTAGGTTTATTTAGAATTAGCTTTTTGTTTTGAAATTTTTTACTGTATTTTCAACTTACAATTCGTAAAAAATCAAATAGAAGATGAGCCATTTCTAATTTAGTGCAATGTTCGATTTCTAACTGCCTTCCTCCTGCATCAATAAATATTGCTTGGTTATGGTCACTGCCAAAACCGCTATCTGATTTATCGATAGGATTGGCGACAATTGCATCTAATTTTTTTGACTGCAATTTTCCTAAAGCTGGGGTGACAATATCTCCTGTTTGAGCAGCAAATCCAACTAAAATTTGATGGGTTTGCTTTAATTTTCCTAACTCTGCCACGATGTCGGGTACTGATGCCAAAGATAAAGAATTTGGTAACATTTTTTTGGGCAATTTCTCGGCAGCGTAATGAGCAGGTTTCACATCCGCCACGGCTGCTGACATAATAATTAAATCAGCAGAGGAAAAAGATGCGAGCATTGCTTGTTGCATTTCGGCTGCACTGGTAACGGCAATTTCTCTGATTCCCTGCGGCGTTTCCCAAGTAGCGGGTGCGCGTACCAGCGTTACCGATGCACCGCGATGGAGTGCGGCGCGTGCAATTGCCAATCCCATTTTGCCAGTAGAAGGATTACCGATAAAGCGCACGGGATCTAAATATTCCCTTGTTCCGCCAGCACTAATTAATACTTGTTTTCCGGTTAAATCTCGTTTGCCTTTAGTATGTAATAAAGATTGAATGTAAGGTAAGATTTCGTCAGGTTCTGCCATACGACCGGCACCAAGGCGATCGCACGCTAAAATACCAGCACCCGGCCCTACTCCGTGATATCTTTTATCTGTGAGAACTTGTTGCCAATTTCGCTGCACCGTCGCCTGTTCCCACATATCCGTATTCATCGCAGGCGCTAATAAAATCGGACAACTAGAAGCAAGTACCGTATTGGTCAGTAAATTATCAGCCAAACCAAAAGCCAGTTTTGCTAAAGTATTAGCAGTTAAGGGAGCAATAACGAAAACATCCGCCCATTCTCCCAATTCAATATGTAGCGGTCGTCCGTGTATCGGTTGCCAAAAATCCTTATCCGTATAAGCTGGATGACGAGAAAGAGTAGCCAGGGTTAAGGGACTAATAAATTCACTAGCAGCATCAGTCAAGATAACTCGCACCTCAACCCCAGATTTGGCTAATGCTGAAACCACTTCACAAACTTTATAAGCAGCAATTCCACCAGTTATGCCAATCAAAACCCGTTGCGATTTTCGATTTTCCATTTTCGATTAATCAGTTGCTTATCATCTTTAGCTATATCTAATTTTGACTCGCAAACTGTCATCTAAAATCCAAAATCTAAAATCCAAAATCTAAAATTGTTAAGCTTCGTCGTAAGCTTCCAAATCGAGTAAATGAACGTAGGGTTCAACTAACTCCGGGCGCTGAAAAGCAATCGAACGAAGCAAATGCCAATCATCCAAACCTTCAAACGCGCTTGTGTAATCATCTTGTTCGAGACGTTTGGCTAACTCAGCAACGTCTGTCGGTGTCAAAGCAGAAATATCCCGCTTAGGAACGTTAACCATTTTCATTCTGAGCTACTCCCTTGGGCAGTAATTGCAATCAGCGTCGAGCCTATTGGTATAGATGCTAGCGACGCTTCGATAGTGAAGAACCGCGAGAGAAGCTCTTGCTTCTCACACAGCTTCCGACTTTTTTTGCTGATACCACCTAAATATGAGTTTATTTGGCCTGGTTCAGCGTCGGTTGGCAGATACCCGTTTTCCTCAGGTGTAATCGTGATTTGTACTCTTTTCCAGTAATCAGTAGTTTTTCACTACCTCAAATAGAATGAAAGTAGATTTCCCAGATGATTTTACCGCTCTTGCAGTCGCGATATGCGATCGCGTAATGAGTCGGTCTGGTAGGATTTTCAACCACGTAATATTGTAACGACTTTCATTCCTACCTTAAGACAGAGGACTTGCAGATGAAATAACCTGTAATACAAAACTTTGCATTAAACTTAACACGGCTGGCGTTACTTCATGCCCCATATCAAACTCTTGATACTCTAACGCTACTCCCAAGCTGGATAGAGTATCTCTTGCTTTCACTGCTGCACTAATCGGTACGATCGAATCTTGTCTGCCATGCACGATTAAAACTGGGGGAAATTTATCGCTCTTTGCTTCTGGCGAAACGGGATGGAGGTAGCCACTCAAAGACACCAAGCCTGCCAAGGGTAATTTTAATCCCACATCTAAGGTCATCGCCCCACCTTGAGAAAACCCCGCCAAAATGGTTCGAGATAGGGGAACGCCTGTCGTCTTTTCCAAATTAGTCAGCCAGTCAGTCAACAGTTGGCGACTTTCCTGTAAACCTTGTTTGGTTTGAAAGTCATACCATGCCCTTCCTCCTGCTACATAGGGATGAGGATAAGGCGCGTTGGGAAATAAGAACCGATAATCGGGCAAATTCAAAAAAGGTGCTACAGATGCCAAATCCTGCGCGTTCGCACCCCAGCCATGTAAAGCAACGATTAAACCTGTTGGGGGTTGGTTTGTTGTTGGGTTAACTGTAATAAATTGTAAAGACAAGCAGCCACTCCTTTAAGTTTTGATAAGAGTTACTACTTTCTAGGTTAGCCAAGAATAGGGATGGGGGTTTGGGGCGTCAGAAAGCCAGAAACCCGGTTTTTCTAAAAAACCGGGTTTCTTTAACCCTTAAAACTACTTTGGCTAACTACTAGTCCCTAGCCCCTAGCCCCTAACCCCTAAAAATTTCTGTGCCATTAAGGTGCGATCGCATTTATCCTTAATAATGCTTAATGCAATATTGGTAACTCTTGACCGGGTAGTAAATCATGGCACGTCTGGCACTCCTAAGCGTATCTGATAAAACAGGGCTAATCGACCTCGCTCGCAGTTTAGTAGAAGAATTCGGCTTTGACTTAATCAGCAGTGGCGGTACTGCCAAAGCCATTAAGGAGGCTGGACTGCCAGTAACAAAAGTTTCTGATTATACCGGGTCGCCCGAAATTCTGGGGGGACGAGTGAAAACCCTCCATCCCCGCATTCACGGCGGTATTCTCGCCCGTCGGGACTTAGCCCAAGATGTGGCAGATTTGGAAGTTAATCAAATTCGCCCGATTGATTTGGTAGTAGTGAATCTTTATCCTTTCGAGCAAACTATTGCCAAAGAAGGGGTAACTTTACCCGAAGCTATCGAACAAATCGATATCGGCGGCCCTGCTATGTTAAGAGCATCGGCGAAAAACTTTGCTCACTTAACAGTTTTGTGTAATCCCGCTCAATATAATGCTTATTTAGTAGAATTACGGCAAAATGATGGTCAAGCTAGTTTGGCATTTAGACAAGCTCGTGCATTAGAGGCATTTTCTCATACTGCTGCTTACGATCGCGCGATCGCATCTTACCTGAGCAACCAATCTGCCAAACCAGTAGAAGAATCTGACTTACCACAAGTATTTACCCTCAGCGGACAACAACTACAATCACTCCGCTACGGCGAAAATCCCCACCAACCAGCCGCCTGGTATCAAACCGGAACATCTGCCAGCGGTTGGGCAAGCGCGACTAAACTACAAGGAAAAGAACTAAGTTACAACAACTTAGTAGATTTAGAAGCAGCAAGAAGAATTATTGCCGAATTTACCGACAAACCAGCCGCCACAATCATCAAACATACCAATCCTTGTGGCACGGCAGAAGCAGATACTCTCCTCGAAGCGTATGAAAAAGCTTTTAATGCTGACTCAGTTTCCGCGTTTGGGGGAATTGTCGCACTCAACAAATCTATCGACGCACCGACTGCCACTGCTTTAACTAAAACATTTTTAGAATGTATCGTAGCGCCAGGCTGTGAAGCAGAAGCGCAAGAAATTCTCGCTGCTAAATCAAAAGTGCGGGTGTTAATTTCCCCAGACTTAACCAGTGGGCCAAAAGAAACCGTTAGGTCAATTGCAGGTGGTTTTCTAGTACAAACTGCCGATGATGCCGTAGAAAATCCCAGCCAATGGCAAGTAGTCACTGAGAAACAGCCAACGCCAGAACAGTTAGCAGAATTGTTATTTGCCTGGAAAGTCTGCAAGCACGTTAAGTCTAATGCTATTGTAGTCACGCGCGATCGTACTACGATCGGAGTCGGTGCCGGACAAATGAACCGAGTTGGTTCTGTCAAAATAGCCTTAGAACAAGCAGGCGAAAAAACCCAAGGCGCTTTTCTCGCCAGCGATGGTTTCTTTCCATTCGACGACTCGGTGAGAACGGCTGCCGCTGCTGGAATAATTGCGATCGTTCAACCCGGTGGCAGTTTGCGAGACCAAGACTCCATCAAAGCCGCCAATGAATTAGGCATCATCATGGTCTTAACTGGCATTCGCCACTTCTTACATTAAATAAATGTAGGGTGTGTTAGGCACGGGGAAAAATCTAGTATTCCAACCAATAATTGAGGAACCCCGCCGTAACGCACCGCTCTATCCTTATTTCAGCCATAAAAAATGGGGATTACCTACGGAAACATAACATTAAAAAAAGTGCATCAAGATACATTAATCGAGTATTTATCAGAAATTAATCTTGATGCCTATGTTTCCCCAACTATTAATCAATTTACTACTGTATATGACAAGGCTAGTTCTTACAAAGAAAAAGCCGAATTAGACAAAGTAGCCAAACTGGACTCCCGTTCAAAAAAAATATTAAAGCAGTATTCTTACGAACCTTACGCTTATTTAATTTGTTTAGCTTCTCATCTGTCAGAAAAATTTAGCTGTCCGGCTTTAGCCATATTTATCTACGATGGGGATATTTTTTGGTATCACCTTTGCGAAAACGGCATAATGCTAGATGAATATACAACTCATGGAGACAAAAATTGGCAACCTGGAAAAATTATCAACATTTTTACAGAAGGTAAAATCAAGGGAGGAGATGCTGAAAAGCTATGTAATGCTTTTGGAGTTAAAGAAAAAATTGAGCAAGTAGAAACTATTCTCCGAAGACCTTGTTTAAACAACAACAAAGCTTTACTCGACACGGAAACCTATTGGTCACCTTTGATAAGATTTGAAGAATTAGCCATAGCTTTAGGAATAAATCCTTCTTGGGTTGTCGGGCCAGCAGATTATGCTGGTATTGTAAATCATGATATCGAAGTTTGCTTTGAATTAGATGATGTTCCTTCTTTTGAAGAAGCTTTATCAATGCTTAAGAAAACTCAAATTTCCTCACCAAGATAAACTACTATAAAACCATTTTAGAAAAATTATTTTCACCAATGAAGGGGATGGTGGGTTAAGGCACGGTTCGTTAATTGTTGGTTGAAAACAGTCAATTTATTACCCGTGCCTTTTCTTGAATGGCGTAGGCTATATCCACCCTACGATTTAACAAATTTTTATCATCACCGCATTTATGGGAGAGCCAAATTTTTTATTTACCACACAATAAATGTAAACATACATCTGTGTTTATCTGTGTTTATCTGTGGACATCTGTGGTAAAAAATCCTCTCCCATCACTCACTTTTCTGATTACTCCTGTATCCCAAACTCTTTAAATAATTTCACCACATCAGAATAATCATTCAATTGAGCAATCATCAAAGCCGTATAACCACCTTTATTTTTCAACTTTGCATCAGCACCAGCATCCAACAAAATTTTCACCGCCTCACCATAACCCCTTGAAGCTGCCCAAATTAAAGCAGTTGTACCGACTTTATCTTGAAGATTCAAATTTGCGCCTGCTCTAATCAACAGCCGCATCATGTCGATATCTGAGTTTTCAGTAGCAATTATCAACGCGCTCTTTCCATCATCACTCAGCAAATTAATATCAGCACCGCCATCCAACAACACTTTTGCCATATCTAGATTGCCACGAGATATAGCCATTTTTAAAGCGGTTTCCTCGAAATTTTTAATATTAGAATCTGCACCTTTTTCTAGTAATGATTTGACAATTTGAGTGTAATCTTGTAAAACTGCAACTAATAAAGGGGTGTCGCCGAGAGAATTTTTAGCATTAACGTCAGCCCCCCGGTTAAGCAGGATTTCAACTACGTCGGCATGACCTTCGATAACGGCTAAATGTAAAGCAGTTTCCCCATCTGTATCTTGAGCATTAATATCAGCCCCTTTATTTAACAAAGCATTAACAATAGTGCTGTAACCTCCAGATGCTGCTGCCATTAACGCCGTCCACCCATCTAAGTTTTTAGCATTTACATTAGCACCAGCGTCTAAAAGTACTTTGACAATCGCAAAATGACCTTGGTCAGAAGCGAGATTCAAAGCTGTCTCATCCTCTTTGTCTTTGGCATTAACTTCAGCAGATGCTGCTAACAGCTGTTGAGTAATTTCTAAATAACCAGATTCAGCAGCAAACATTAAAGCTGTTCTGCCCTCTTGCGTCTTGACGTTAACATCGGCCCCGTAACTTAGCAACACGGCTACTGTTTGAGAATGATTTTGACCTGCGGCTAAAGTGAGAGGAGTTTCACCGCCGCTGCTAGCAACATTTACACTCGCACCACTGGCTAGCAAGATTTTCACGACTTCCGTATGTCCGTGTTGGGCAGCTAGAGTAAGAGCAGTATCCTCATCTTTGTCTTTAATATCAATTTCTGCATTAGCTGCTAACAAAATCTGCACTACATCACCGTGACCTTTGAGCGCTGCTACCATCAATGCTGTACTACCGTCAACATTGGTGGCATTTACATCAGCACCGCTAGTTAACAAAATCTGAATGACATCGACCTGCTGATTTGCTGCCGCCAACATCAAAGCTGTTAAACGGTATAGTTTCCTTGGTTGATTAACCCTGGCACCAGATTTAATTAATACTCGGGCAATTTCCGCGTAGCCATTGCGAGCAGCAAACATCAAAGCCGTTGTACCGTCTTTGTCTGTAGCATTAACGTTAGCGCCCTCTAGGAGTAATTCTTTTACTCGATTGAGGTCTCCACTTTGCGCTGCTCGTCTTAATAAAATGTCTTTATCTAGAGTAGTGGCCATTCCTACGCCTCTTTAGCATCCCCAGCAATGTCAACTTAGCGTTAAATTTAAAACTTGAGAAGACGGTGAGTTGAGGCTTCTTTGGCCTAGTTTTTCAAAAAAAAGGCTGTGAAAAACCTTAAGATTATGATTAAATCAACAACTCCCTTAGTTTTCCTCCTATTCTCTAAAAATAGGTTGTTTGAGACGCTCTTCTATCTCTTGTTGTGGAATCTTGACATAATTAGCTAATTTTCCCTCGTTTGCCATCATTATATGTTTCTGAAAAATAGCGGTTAGTAAGTGCTATACAAATTCAATTTAACGCTGTAACAAATTTTCTCCCAGCCCCGGCAAAACAAGTAAATATACCCTGATTTTAGTAAGGTAGTATTAATACTTAGTACTTCACCAAATTGATTGCGATCGGTTGGTAGTAAGCAGGGTGCATTGATCTGGAATATTATACAGCAATCTTTACTCGAAGCTTGTCAAATTCCCTACAGTTAAACTACTCGGACATTAATTGGCCGAAAGGATGGCTACCTTTTCAATTTAGGCTCGGACAAATTGGTTACTATACTAAGAATATTTACAGAATTATGCTACTTTTTATAAAGTTCGATTAAGCAAATCGTTAGTGTAATATGAGCTTAGAAATTCCTGCTTCTGTGAAAACTTGGAGTCAATTCATTCATCCTACTGTAATGTGGGTACTGTTCGGTACGTCCATTTACGCTTTATACCTGGGTATTAAAGTCAAACGTACCAGAACTGCTGAGGGAGACGCTAAAAAGGAACTAATCAAGGGTAAGTATAATATCCGCCATTATCAAGTAGGTTCTTTGCTTTTAGCGTTTATGGTAGTTACCACTATCTTAGGCATGGGAGTTACCTACATTAACAATGGTAAGTTGTTTGTCGGGCCTCACTTACTAGTTGGATTAGCAATGACAGGTATGATCGCTACTTCTGCTGCTTTATCTCCTTATATGCAGAAAGGAAATGCTTTAGCTCGCGTTACTCACGTTGGACTGAATATGACCCTTTTATTACTGTTTGCTTGGCAGGCAGTCAGTGGTGTAGAAATTATGCTAAAAATTGTTAGCAATATGTAATTTTGTTATTGGTCATTAGTCATTAGTCATTGGTCATTTGTTACAAAAAGGTTATTTAATAATTAGTCATTTTTTTGATTAAGTCATAACCCATAACAAATACCAAATGACTAATGACAAACTACCAATATTTATGCTGCCCTAACTTTAGCTTGTTGCGGTATTGGTATGCCCAAAGTTGTGTGAAAGTCTTGCTGAACTTTGTAGGTCAAGCGACGATTGACTTGACGCACGATTTGGGCTAATAACCGATCGCCTGTATTTTGAATTAGAGACATGGGCAGGCGATAAATAAATTTAGGAAAATTAATTGTGACTACTAAGTCTAAATGCCACTCTACCCGCGTAACTTTAGTATTTTTTCCTAAAACAGCGCCTAATTTATCATTTATATTACCTGCGGTTGTTTCTACTAACCACTGGGTTGCATTAAAATCAACGTCATAGCCGGGAGGGGTATATTCCGGTACGGGAATAGTGCGAATGCGATAAATTCCCTCTTCTGCTGGTAGTAACTCTAAGCCTATTTTTGGTTCTACTATATAACCGAAAGATCCGAAGCGTCCGATCGTTAAAGCATATCCATTTTTACCTAAAGGTTCTGCCTTCATGGGATGAGCGCAACGACGAAACCAACCATGATGGACATTCAGATATTCCGCTACTGTTTGAGCATCGGCATACATTTCCATACAGTCTTCAAAAAAGCCATGAAAACGTACTGGCTCGATCGTACCTGTTGGTTCCTCAACTGATTCTTCAGTATTAATACTGGTTGTGGTTATACCCAATATGGCTTCGGTAGTTTCCATAGATTGATATTCACCGTACTGTGACTGCATAGACGCTCCTTAGCGCGAGTGATATGCTTGCCTATGTTTCAGAATGCCCAACAAGCGAGTGAAAATTTACACTAGAATGCGAATCTTAACGTAAACAAGAGTATTTCTGTTTTCAGTTTATACAATGTAAAAAGATAGCAACTAACTGATTAAACCAAATCAATACCTATTTACTTAAGATAACTTGACAGATGAAAGCATTTGTAGCAGGGGCGACAGGCCAAACCGGTCAACGAATCGTTAAAGAGTTAGTTGGACGAAACATTCCCGTCCGCGCCTTAGTAAGAGATTTAGACAAAGCCAGGTCAACTTTACCAGAGGCAGCTGAGTTAGTGGTTGGCGATGTTTTGCAACCAGGCACTCTTGGCGAAGCCATCGGAGATAGTACCCTAGTGCTGTGTGCTACAGGTGCTACCCCCAGCTTCGATCCTACCGGGCCATATAAGGTGGACTACGAAGGTACCAAAAATTTGGTAGATGCTGCTAAAGCAAAGGGAATAGAGCATTTTGTCATTGTGTCTTCTCTATGTGTGTCTCAGTTCTTCCACCCCTTGAATCTGTTTTGGCTGATTTTAGTGTGGAAGAAGCAAGCGGAGGAATACCTGCAACACAGTGGCTTAACTTACACGATAGTGCGACCTGGTGGGCTGTTGAATGACGAAAATCTCGATCGCATTGTGATGTCTGCCGCAGACACTTTGTTTGATGGTCGCATTCCCCGTACTAAAGTGGCCAAAGTTTGTGTAGAAGCATTATTTGAACCAGCTTCTCGCAATAAGGTAGTAGAAATTATTGCTAAACCAGAGGCTGCTGAAAAAAACTGGCGCGAGTTATTTGCTAGCGTAACCTGAATTGGCAATCGGCTATCTAATATCTAATATGATATTCAAGCTGCATCTTTATAACTTACGCAGTTGATGAGATGGGTAGGGGTTCACTTTAGCTGATAAATTAAGCGTTTTACAGATAAACCGACTGGAAAAACCGCCCCTACAAACCTTGATTTCTCCTAACTTCGTGCAAGTTCTAATCTTAAAGAAATCAATTACCTATTTCCCATTCCCTATTCCCAAATTTAAGGAGTGTCTAACTTGTTTGAGCCTTCTTATCAACAGATGCCGTCAGGCTCATCCCCACAGGGAAATTTTCCACCTCCGAAATCCCTACTAGATTCGATCCTCAGCCATTTATTAATGGGCAGTGCAGTTTCTGGATTGATGTTTTTCCTGTTAGTTTGGCCTTCTGTTAAAGAACAGCAAACACAACGGAAATCTTCTACAAACTTACCCGGTACCGTGCCTTTAGTGATGAAAGGCGGCGACCCTCATATTCGAGCTTTGATGCGAACTATTTCGGCAAGTGAATCGAATGTTTCCCAACCTTACGCGGTGATTTATGGTGGTGAATATGCTAGCAACCTCAGCCGCCATCCAGAACGGTGCGTTACGATCGTCAGCGGGCCAAATAAAGGCAATTGCTCTACAGCAGCTGGGCGCTACCAAATGTTAAATAAGACCTGGAAAGAAAAAGCCCATCGCTATCATCCCAATCCGGAACAATTGATTTTTTGGACTAATTATAGTTTTGAAGCAGAATATCAGGATGCAGTAGTATATGCTTGGCTGAAAGATCGTCAGGCGTGGGGTGCTGATATTCCTAAAATGCTAAAGCAGGGAAAATTAGAACAAGTATTGCGCCTGCTTTCTAGTACTTGGACTAGTTTAGGTTATGGCATAGAAACTAATTCTATGTCTCGACATTTACCAAAAATTTATCAGCAATTGCTGCGCGAAGAGTTAGAAGCAGCAGGTTAAATTTTGTTTAGCGCAAGATAAGGTCAATTTTTTAATTAAAAAAGAATCCCCAGCCTGAATTTGGCTGGGGTTTGAATATCAGGGTGCATCTATCTGCTCTCCTTTTTCTTAAATATGTCAGGGCGTCAGGATAAAATTTTTTGAATAGAAAGCCGCAGCATAATTAGTAAACGCCAGAAACCCGGTTTCTTCAAGAAACCGGGTTTCTATTAGATTTACCTTAATTACTTAACAAGTGTTGTGATTGGCTAACAAAAAACCCCCAACCTGGGTAAGGCGGGGGTTTGAATTATCAGGGTGCATCTACCTATTCCCTTCTACTATCAGTAGCTATTTATATCAGGATAGTTTTGGCAAAATTTTCCTAAATACTTTGCTAACAAAAAACCCCCAGCCTTGGTAAGGTGGGGGTTTGAATTATCAGGGTGCATCTACCTATTCTCTTTTTCTGGCTTGGCGATCGCGTTCAGGATCGTTTTGGAAAAATTTTGAAAAAACTCAAGGTAAATCGCGTTGGGCAACAAAAAACCCCCGCCTGGGTAAGGTGGGGGTTTGAATTATCAGGGTGCATCTACCTATTCTCGTTTTTCTAGCTTAGCGATCGCATTCGGGATCGTTTTGGCAAAATTTTGGGGAATTTGCGATCGCGCTAGCAGCTAAAAAACCCGGTTTTTTGGAAAAACCGGGTTTCTCAAAGATCGATCGCATTTGGTTAATTTACCAATGACTAATCACTAACTAAGGCAAAAACCGATCCAAAGCTGCCTTTAACTCTTCAATTTCCATTTCAATATTGCCCTCTTTAGCCGCACGACCGATACATTCCGTTAAATGTTCATCTAAAATCATTCGTGCCACCCGATCCAGCGCCCCCCGCACCGCCGCAATTTGGACTAATACATCCGGACAGGGACGACTTTCCTGTACCATTGACTTAATGCCCCGAATATGGCCTTCAATCCGAGACAAACGATTAACAATCCGCCGCAGAGACTCCTCAGAGTGAACGTGGGGATGGCTAGACTGTCCCTCCTCATGAGAATGACCGACATGGATATGGTCTGTATCATGATGATGAGAAAGCAAATCTTTCTCCTCGGCAGGTAAAAATTCCTTTTTAGATCCAATCATTCTTACGTTCTAGAACAGCCCTTTTCAAGATCCTAGCCTAGAACTCAGGCATTATACTTAGCCGTCTGATTTTAATCGTTACGATCGATCTTGAGAACTGTCAAAATAGTTTTATAAATAACAATCCCTACAACCAAAATTTTACTTATCACAACCAGGCTCAAAAATCAAGCTATGGAAACGGGGAAATTTTATTCTCTTTTAGGTAAAGTCGCTAGCTATGCAATAGCTACCTTCTTAGGAGCAATTCTGATGCTCGGTACTCTCAGGGTATTACCCTCACAAGCCAGCCCAGATCCCAATATGCTAAAGGGCGAGAGCGTAGCACTTGAGTTACCGAATAGCAATCAAGCCCATACGGGTAGCTTCGTGACAGCAGCCGTCAATCGGGTAGGCTTTGCCGTAGTTAGAATCGATACAGAGCGTACCGTTACTCGCCGGATCGATCCTTTTTTTGACGACCCCTTCTTCCGACGCTTTTTTGGAGACGATTTCGTACAGCGTGGCCCTCAAAAACAACTCCTACAAGGCCAAGGATCGGGCTTCATTATTGATAAAAGCGGCATCATTCTCACCAATGCCCATGTAGTTGATGAAGCTGATAAAGTAACAGTCACCTTAAAGAATGGAAGTACCTTTGAAGGACAAGTACGGGGAGTTGATGAAATCACCGATTTGGCAGTAGTGAAAATCGATCCCAAAGGAATGGATTTACCCGTAGCAGCGCTGGGAGATTCTAACCAAGTAAGTGTAGGAGATTGGGCTATAGCAGTTGGTAACCCATTAGGGCTAGATAACACCGTTACCCTTGGCATCGTCAGCACCCTCAAGCGTTCCTCCAGCGAAGTAGGCGTTCCCGACAAACGTCTAGACTTTATTCAAACTGACGCCGCCATCAATCCTGGTAACTCCGGTGGCCCATTGTTAAACGAAAACGGCGAAGTGATTGGCATTAATACAGCGATTCGCCCCGATGCAATGGGAATTGGTTTTGCTATTCCCATCAATAAAGCCAAAGAAATCAGCCAAATTCTCGCCCGTGGTCAAAAAGTTGCCCATCCTTACTTGGGAATTCAAATGGTTACTTTAACACCAGAATTAGCCAAGCAAAACAATAACGATCCGAATTCTCCTTTAACCGTCCCAGAAATCAGAGGAGTCTTAATCGTAAAAGTTTTACCAGATACTCCAGCCGCTGCTTCAGGACTCCGCCGAGGAGATGTGATTACTGACATTGACGGAAAACCCATTACTACTGCTTCTGAATTACAAAATATGGTGGAATCTTCTCGTGTCGGTCAATCATTGAAACTAACTGTAGTTCGAGGCAATCAAAATCAACAAATACAGGTAAGAACCGCTCAGTTACAACAAGAACAACTCTAAGTAGGATGGCAGGAATAAACGCATATGGGCAGGGCGGGTTTTGGAAGCAAGTAAAACTGTTGTATATCAAGCACTCTAACTAAGCTCGCCCCTACAAATTTACCTTCGTTTTTTCACACCTACCTACTTACAGCAGATTCCAATTAAGTGAAGTACAGGATAGAAACCCGGTTTCTTGAAGAAACCGGGTTTCTGTTAGCAGTTTATGTGTACCTCATTTACTTGGAAAGCGCTGTAATCCTCTTTTGTCACTCTCCGAAAACATTTGCCATTTCTGAATTCTAGAGCTTTTATATAGCAAGCGATCGCGCGATTCTTTTCTAATAACAAATACAAGACCCATTTTTTTCTAATAGGAAAGCTTGTATTGATTGCCTCATGAGGCTTTTAGCGATTGCCCCGCCGATGAGTGACATAAGAGCTGTAAAAGATAAAGGATGAAGTTTTTAAGCTTCATCCTTTATCTTTAATTATTTAGACTTCAGACTTCATCCTTTACAAATCGTCGTCATCGTCCTCGTCGTCATCTGGTTCATCCATACCGTCATCGATCAACTCATCATCTTCTAAGAAAGAAGAGAAATTAGAGCCATATTTAGCACCGGAAGAAGTTCTTGAATCAAAATCGGAAACTCCCAAAGCTGGAGAATCCAAGCTAGATTCGACTCGATAACTCCGGGCTGTTCGATCGTCTAAAACTACCTCTTTCAAGTCAGTTTCATCATCCAGTACCACGCTACCTTCATAGCTCAAATCGATATCTGGAGTACCCAACTCTTCATAGGTATTGAAACCAGTACCAGCCGGAATCAAGCGTCCGATAATTACGTTTTCTTTCAAGCCACGCAACCAATCAGACTTACCTTCGATCGCAGCTTCCGTCAACACCCGCGTGGTTTCTTGGAAACTAGCAGCGGAAATAAAGCTATCCGTATTCAGCGATGCCTTGGTAATCCCCAACAGTACGGGAGTATACTCGGCAGGCGCACCGCCGGTAATCGACATCGCTTCATTTACCTGTTCGATTTGGCGCAGTTCCACCAACTCGCCGGGGAGCATCGTCGTATCTCCTCCATCATCCACCCGCACCTTAGAAGTCATCTGGCGGACGATCACTTCGATGTGTTTATCGGAGATATCGATCCCTTGAGATTGGTAAACCGACTGCACTTCGTTGACCAGGAAAGTTTGAGTTGCCCTCAGCGCAGTTAACGCCGCTTCGTAAGTCCCCGCTTGTTCTCGGTTGAGATCGAAGAAAATTTCCAAGATCTCGTGGGGGTTAGCAGGGCCATCAGTCAGCGGTTCTCCCGCATCCACCTCTTGACCATCGGAAACGATTAAGTTTTGCCCCGGGCCTATAGGATATTCCGCAATCACCCCATCGTTTTCGATTACCTTAATTTCATCCGGTTCGTCATCGCCGTAAACGATCTGTACCGTACCGGGACGACGAGCCAGCAAACAAGCTTCCTTCGGCTTCCGCGCTTCCAACAGTTCCTCGATCCGAGGTAAACCTTGGATGATGTCTCCGGTTTTGGTACGCTCGAACACCAGCAACACCAAGTTATCGCCCCGTTGTACCAAGTCCCCATCATCGATATGGAGAACCGCACCGTTCGATACCCGGTAAGGACGTGCAATCCGCAGCACCACTCGCTCTTCGGCTACTTCCACCACTAAGCCGGATTCCTCCGTTTTGATATTGGCAGACAAAGACGAACCAGCCACTAGTAGATCGCCCGCTTTCACCGTTGGTTTTTCTCCTGGTGTTGGCACTGTAATGCGATCGGCATTTCGTACCACCAACACCCGGCGAATCGCTTCGGCACCTTCTCTGATCCCTCGCACTTCACCAGCTTCCTTACACTGAATCTCGGTGCGAGCTACTACTGCTCCCGGTTGGATCGTTTCCCCATCGCTCACCAACAACCGAGTGTGGGTACTGCCTTGGGTAGCATCTGCCGCCATATCCCGCCGAATCACCAAAGATTCCAAAATCACCAACTGCAATCTCATCAAGTTGGCGTCTTGAGCATCCGGCACTAGTTCGATATCCGCCGCCAATTGGGGCGCATCGTGACCGATTTCCAAAACCAGTTGAGTCCGCAGCAGTTCCAGTCCTTCTACCGACTTCACCCGCTCCCCATCTTTATAAGGTAACCGCTGCACCGCTCGCAGTTCCAAAGATTGCCCCATCTCCTCCGATTGGCTGCTAATGCCCCATTTGCCAGTACCGGTTTGAGTGGGCACGGAAGGCTCGTCGGGAATCGGATATTCCACCACCGGACGCAGTAACAAAGCCGGCCCTTCCGGAGTTTCCACGTATTCGATGTAGCGCAACTCACTCGATACCAATCCAGGTAAAACTTCCTGTCCCGGATTAGCCAAAGTGCCATCTGCTGCCATCACTTCTTCCGGGTCTTCCACCAAGTGCAGATCTCCCGGTTTAATCGCGATTTCCCGCAGAATGTCGTTTTTCTGCACGACTTCGATGATGCCGGAACTAGTACAGAAGATATCTTTTACTACCTCGGTGCCGGCTTCTACATATTGCCCGTCTTCCACCAGTAACAAAGAGATATCTTTGTTCACCTCATGGGACTCTTCCGGAATCCACAGCAGCGTGCCACCCTTGACTACTTCATAGCCTTGTTTGGCTTTACCGCGCTTGGCAACTTCTACTCCGGCATATTTAATGATGCCGCCGGTGGCAGTCCGATAGCGATCGTCGATCAACTCCGCCACCACCTGGTTATTCAACACCTTCGTACCCGGTGTCGCCTTCAAGGAAAACAGTTGACCGCCATCAGTTTCGATCAAATAGTGATCCCGTCCCTGATAGCTTTCTGCCCGTACCCTGGCTGTATCCAACAGCACCGAAGCCGTGATAATCTCGATTTCTCGACCGCCGGAAGAACCCTTATTTTCTTGGGGTAAGCGAACCACACCACCCCGTTCGGTGATTAACTTGGTTTCAGCCAGCACGCTGCCAGCTTCTACTTTGTCACCGTTTTTGACTACTGGTTCTGCCCCAGGCGGTAAGTTGTATACTTCCCCGGAAAGAATCCACACCAAACCGCCCCGCTGGGCGATCCGGGTCGTATTCCCCTGGCGATCGGTCTTTTCTTCCGGCACCAAATCGGCAAACTTTACTTCCCCTGCCAAGTCCGAAGCCACGTCCTTCACGGCTTTTTCCGTAGCGCGGCGCACGTTGCGCCCGGTAATCGGCACCTCCGCCATAATCTGGTCGTGTTTCACCTTTTGGCCATCGGCTACCAAAACGATCGAACCTTGCAGGATGTGGAAGCGTTCTTCCCCGAAAATCAAATCCCCGTTAGTTTCTGCCAACCCCGCTTCTTCCCCGTGACGGGTGCGGAAGGGTCTGGTACGTAACCCTGTTCCGTAGCGAACCGTCCCCTCACTGGGAGCCCGCAACTGTCTGGCTACTTCCCCGGTGAATACCCCCCCGGTGTGGAAGGTACGCATGGTTAGCTGAGTGCCCGGTTCCCCGATGCTTTGGGCGGCGATGATTCCCACCGCTTCTCCCAAATCCACCATCGTAGCGTGGGCCAAACTCCAACCGTAACAAGTTTGACAAACCGATCGCGCCGCCTCGCAGGTGAGGGGCGATCGCACGAACAACTCCTCCACCTTCGCCTTGCCGATTACCGCTGCCAAATCGTCATCGATATCTTGGTTGCGCTTGGCAATCAACTCACCCGTCGCCGGATGATGCACGTCTTGGGACAATACCCGCCCCAGCAAGCGGTCTTTTAAAGGTATCAATACCCGATCGCCATCGGTCATCGACTTCAAGCTAATCCCCCGCGATGTACCGCAATCGAATTCTCGAATGATCACATCCTGGGATACGTCCACCAAACGGCGAGTTAAGTAACCCGAGTCCGCCGTCCGCAAAGCCGTATCTACTAACCCCTTCCTCGCCCCGTAAGAAGAAATAATATATTCCGTAACCGTCAATCCTTCTCGGAAATTAGTCTTGATCGGCAAGTCGATAATTTCCCCTTGCGGATCGGCCATCAATCCCCGCATTCCCACCAGCTGGCGCACCTGGGAAATATTTCCCCGCGCCCCAGAAAATGCCATCATGTACACCGAGTTGAGGGGATTGTTTTTCCGGAAGTTCCGCACCACCTCATCTTTTAGTTGTTCGGAAGTACTGTTCCAGGTATCGATTACCTTCTGGAACCGTTCTACTTCCGTAATTTCTCCGCGAGAATAACGCTGTTCCGTCAAGCGAATTTCTTCTTCCGCCGCTGCCAATAACCGTTGTTTGCTATCGGGAACCTGCAAGTCATCAACGGAAATCGAAACCCCCGCTTTCGTGGCGTAACGAAAACCCAAATCTTTTAACTTATCGGCTACTTGAGCGGTTCTAGCCGTCCCGTATTTAGCAAACGACCAAGAAATCAGCCGTTTCAGTTCTCCCTTATCAACAATCCGGTTGCGAAAAACAAAGTCAGTCATGTCGATTTTAGATATTAGAAATTAGTTATTAGCGATCGGTAAAATCAATTCAAAATTCAAAATTCAAAATTCACGCATTAAGAAGAAGATTTATTTTGAATTGATTAATTCTGGCTACAAGCCCCACTGCACTTCGTTCAGTGGTCTTCAATCAGCGGTGGGTACAAGCCCCACTGATTGTAATTTTGAATTAATAATGCAAGAATTTTGAATTGGCGTGACCGATCAAAATTGCAACACTTCCTGAATGGTTTTGTTGTAAATAATCCTGCCAGGGGTAGTGCGAATATATTGAGAAATTTGGTTGCCTTCTTTGTCTAAGCGCACCCGGGTAGACTTATACACCTGCGTGGTGCTTCCATCGCGTTCGGTAAGCACTTCCACCGGTTCCCCATCGGCATCTCCCGTTTCTACCCGGCCATCGTAACGTACCCATACGTATTCGTGCAGGTCTAGTTGCTTTTGGTCGTAAGCAATAATTACATCTTCCAAAGAAGAGAAATAGCGCTTGACCGGTTGACTGGCATAGACGGGATTTTCCGCAGTTAAATAGTAACAACCCAAAACCATGTCTTGGCTGGGAGTAACGATCGGCCTTCCCGTCGCCGGCGACAAAATATTATTAGACGCCAACATCAATAACCGCGCCTCTGCCTGAGACTCCAAGGAAAGCGGTACGTGCACCGCCATTTGGTCGCCGTCAAAGTCCGCGTTAAAAGCCGGACATACCAGGGGATGCAACTGAATCGCCCGCCCTTCTACTAAAATCGGCTCAAAAGCTTGAATCCCCAAACGGTGTAGGGTAGGGGCGCGGTTCAGCAGTACCGGGTGTCCCTCGATCACTTCTTCCAATACGTCCCACACGCTGGGGTCGTTGCGCTGAATCAGTTTTTTGGCTGCCTTGATGTTGTTGACCAAGCCTTGGCGAATTAAGCGATGGATCACGAAGGGTTGAAAAAGTTCGATCGCCATTTCCCTCGGCAAACCGCACTGGTGGATCTTCAGCTTTGGCCCCACCACGATTACCGATCGTCCGGAATAGTCCACCCGCTTACCCAACAAGTTTTGCCGGAAGCGGCCTTGTTTCCCTTCAATAATATCCGAGAGAGACTTCAGCGGGCGGTTATTTGCCCCCACCACCGTCCGTCCCCGGCGTCCGTTATCGATCAAGGCATCCACTGCCTCCTGCAACATCCGCTTTTCGTTGCGAACGATGATTTCCGGGGCCAAAATTTCTTGCAGACGTGCCAACCGGTTGTTGCGATTAATTACCCGACGGTAAAGGTCGTTCAAATCAGAAGTAGCAAAGCGACCCCCGTCTAGCTGCACCATCGGTCGCAAGTCGGGCGGAATCACCGGGATTACATTTAATACCATCCATTCTGGTTTAGAACCAGTAGCGATGAAATTATCGATTACCCGCAGCCTTTTAATTAACTTCGCTCGTTTTTGACCCTTCGCTTGGTTAATTTCTTCCCGCAGTTGTTCTGCTTCTTGTTCCAAATTAATATTTTGCAGCAGAGTTTGTAAGGCTTCCGCACCAATGCCTACTTCAATACCAGATAGATGGGTATCTTCGCTATAAAGCTGGTCTTCGATTTCCATCCACTGGTCTTCAGTTAGCAGCTGTTTGTATTGCAAATTATCTGCATTACCGGCATTGAGAACCACGTAAGCATTGAAATAAACAATCTGCTCCACATCCCGCAGCGGCATATCTAACAAAATAGAAATATAGCTGGGGATACCTTTTAAATACCAAACATGGGCAACTGGCGCGGCTAATTTAATGAAGCCCATCCGGTGACGGCGCACTCTCGACTCCGTTACTTCTACGCCGCACCGTTCGCAAACAATTCCTCTGTGTCTTACTCTTTTATATTTTCCACAATGACATTCCCAATCTTTGGCAGGGCCGAAAATGCGCTCGCAAAAAAGCCCGTCCATTTCCGGTTTTAATGTCCGGTAATTAATAGTTTCTGGCTTGGTTACTTCACCTACAATTTGTCCGTTAGGAAGCGTTCTTTCTCCCCATTGCCGAATCCGATCGGGAGAAGCCAATCCTATTTTTACGTAATCGAATCTTTGTTCTAGCTTTGCCATCAGTCGATTTTAGATTTTAGATTAAAAGAAGCAGTCAGAATTCAGAATTCAGGAGTCAGAATTCAGGATGAAAGATGAAATCTAAAATGATTAATGATGAAGTTTTTAGTTTTTACACTTCATCCTTCATCCTTTAGCACCGATCAGTCTTCCTCTTCCACTAAGTCTTCGCGAGTTAGAGATTCGTAAGTTGGCTTGGTAGGAGTGCGACGACCGCCCACATCTGCCATCAAATCTACTTCCACATCGCGAGAAGAACCATCTTCGGTAGTCTCTACCTTATGTACTGCAATATCCAATCCAAGAGATTGCAGTTCTCGCATCAGCACTTTGAAAGATTCTGGCGTACCGGGACGAGGAATTGCTTTACCTTTAACGATCGCGTTGAGCGCTTCGTTCCTTCCCTGCATATCGTCGGATTTCACCGTCAGCAACTCCTGCAAAGTATAGGCAGCGCCAAAAGCCTCCAGCGCCCACACTTCCATTTCCCCAAAGCGCTGACCCCCTTGTTGTGCCTTGCCACCCAGGGGTTGCTGGGTAACCAGAGAATAGGGGCCAGTGGAACGAGCGTGAATTTTGTCATCTACCAAGTGGACGAGTTTGAGCATATAAGCTTTGCCCACCGTCACCGGGCGATCGAACGGTTCCCCGGTGCGGCCATCGTAGACCACGATTTTGCCCGGATGTTCTGGATCGAACAGCCACTCCTTACCCGTTTCGTCTCGAGCTTGATCCAACTTGCCGTGAACGGTGAGACGAGAAGCTTCTTGACCGTAGCGTTCGTCAAAGGGAGTGATCTTAAACCGCAGCCCCAAGTTTTCTCCCGCCCAAGACAGCAAGCACTCGAACACTTGTCCCACGTTCATCCGGGAAGGCACCCCCAGGGGATTGAGCACGATATCCACTGCCGTACCGTCGGGCAGGTAAGGCATATCTTCCACTGGGAGGATGCGGGAAATAATTCCTTTATTGCCGTGGCGTCCGGCCATTTTATCCCCCACTTGGATTTTGCGCTTTTGGGCAACGTAAACTCGCACCACCATGTTTGCGCCTGGGGGCAGTTCGTCACCTTGTTCGCGAGTGAAGACGCGCACGTCTACCACCCTGCCCTTCTCTCCATTGGGAACTCGCAGGGAGTTATCCCGCACGTCCCGCGCCTTTTCCCCGAAGATTGCCCGCAGCAGCTTTTCTTCCGGTGGTTGGTCGGACTCTCCCTTCGGCGTAACTTTGCCCACCAGGATATCTCCCGCTTCCACCCAAGCACCGATGCGGATAATGCCGGTTTCGTCGAGTTGGCGCAGGGCATCTTCCCCCACGTTAGGAATTTCGCGAGTGATTTCTTCTGGCCCGAGTTTAGTTTGTCTGGCTTCGATTTCGTATTTTTCGATGTGGATGGAGGTGTAGATATCGTCATACACCAACCGTTCGCTAATCAGGATCGCATCCTCGTAGTTGTAGCCTTCCCAAGGCATATAAGCCACCAGGATGTTGTGACCCAGGGCGATTTCCCCTCCTTCGGTAGCCGAACCGTCCGCCAGCACTTGACCCACTTGCACCATATCCCCTTCATAGCTTAAGGGACGTTGGTTGAGGCAGGTATCTTGGTTCGATCGCTGATATTTTTGGATCTGGTACTCGATGTAACTGCCGTACTTCGCCTTAAAAGCCGAGGTATTCTTATCCCGCAAATCATCGAAATCCCGGATGTGGAAATTTTCTTCCGGCTGTGGGTTTTTTTCATCCCGGCCATGAGACTTCACGATAATCCGAGTCGCATCCACGTAAACCACTTCCCCATCAGTCCGGGAAACGATCACCATCCCCGAATCTCGCGCCGCTTGCGCTTCCAACCCCGTCCCCACCAAGGGCCTTTCCGGTTTCAGCAACGGCACCGCCTGCCGCTGCATATTCGACCCCATCAGGGCGCGGTTAGCATCGTCGTGTTCCAAGAAAGGAATCAAGGAAGTAGCCACGGAAATAATCTGCACCGGCGAAACCGCTACGTAGTCCACTTGGTCGGGAGTAGTAGTGGTGAACTCCTGACGATAGCGCACCGGCACCGTTTCCCCCAAGATTCTGCCCGTTTCGTCAATAGGGATATCCCCTGGGGCAACGCGCTTGTCGTCTTCTTCATCAGCAGTCATGTAAGCCGGTTTCTGGTGGCTCTGCACGATCGCATTTTCCACTCGCCAGAAAGGTGTTTCCAAAAAGCCATATTGATTAACTCGCGCGTGAGTTGCCAGGGAACTGATCAATCCCGCATTTGGCCCTTCTGGAGTTTCGATCGGGCAAATCCGTCCGTAGTGAGAGGGGTGAATATCCCGTACCGCAAAACCCGCCCGTTCCCTGGTCAAACCACCGGGGCCAAGGGCAGAGAGTCGCCGCTTGTGAGTGAGTTCCGCCAGCGGATTAGTTTGATCCATGAACTGAGATAGCTGGGAGGAACCGAAAAACTCCTTAATCGCCGCTACCAACGGTTTGGGGTTGACCAAACTAGCAGGAGTCAGAGATTCCGAGTCAGAAACCGTCATCCTTTCCCTGATGATGCGTTCTAAGCGATTCAAACCCACTCGCACTTGGTTTTGCAGCAGTTCCCCCACGCTGCGAACTCGTCGGTTACCCAAGTGGTCGATGTCGTCGGTGCCGCCGATATCGAATTCTAGGTTGATCAAGTAGTCGATGCTGGCGAGGATATCCTGTGGGGTGAGTACCCGCATGGTATCCGGGACGGAGAGGCGCAGTTTTCTGTTGAGCTTGTAGCGTCCGACTCGTCCTAAGTCGTACCGTTTGGGGTCGAAGAAGCGACTGTCTAGGAGTTGTTGTCCGCCGGAAACAGTTGGTGGTTCGCCCGGGCGGAGTTTGCGATATAACTCCATCAAGGCTTCTTCTTCGCTGGGATTACCTTCTTTTTCCAGGGTTTTTTGGAAATATTCCGGGTGACGCAGGGCATCGAAGATTTCGTTATCGGTCAGTCCCAAGCTTTTTAGCAGGACTTGGGCTGAGAGTTTGCGGGTTTTGTCAATGCGTACCCACACTAAGTCGTTTTTGTCTGTTTCAAATTTTAACCAGGCTCCTCGGTTGGGAATGAGGGAGGCTGAGTAGGTGCGGCGTCCGTTTTTGTCTACTTCTGATTTGTAGTAAACCCCGGGCGATCGAACGATTTGATTAACAATTACTCGTTCTGCACCGTTGATAATAAAAGTACCCCGGTCTGTCATCAGGGGTAGGTCACCGATGAAGACTTCTTGTTCTTTGATTTCCCCGGTTTCTTTGTTAATCAAACGAGTAGGGACGTACATCTGGACGGCATAGGTGCTGTCGCGCCGTTTGGCTTCGTCTACGTCGTATTTAGGCCGTTTGAGTTTGTAGTCTTTGCCTAAGAAGTGGAGTTCCAGCTTGCCGGTGTAATCTGTAATGGGGGAGAAACTGTTTAATTCTTCTATTAGTCCTTCTTCTAGAAACCAGCGGAAGCTAGCTCGCTGAATTTCCACTAGGTCGGGTAAAGTAACTGTGGGCGCGGTGTAGGTTTGGTTAGTCATAAGGTCGAACTACAGATCTCCTTAACAGTGGGATGGTTGGGTGTGCCGAGATGCTATCTTGGAAAAAACTGCTTTTTCTGGTGGTGGGTTTTAGCTAAGTCTGGGTGAGGAGCTTTTTAGCGATCGAACCGACACCTACAGGCTTTTTTAAGACTGCTTGGGTTTATTTTTTCCTCTTTCCATCCATTTATTTGGTGGCAGTTTAGATAAAACTATAAGGATTTAGCGGTGTTTTCCGGGCGATGAGAGAAAGGGCGGACTGGTTTTCATCCCAAAATTACCCAAAAAATCGACCGATTTAAGGCTTTTACCATCGTATGGGGGCATTGAATAAGGCTCCAAAAACACAAATGTTGAAGTTATAGAAATTCTCTTGATTTTTGAAGAGAGTCTCATGTGTCCCTTGGATCGCAAAATGGGTGTTTGAATTGTTGGTGGAGGTTAATTTCAACCAAAGAAAGGGTTTCGATCGGCCCAAGTAGCTATCTGTTGCTTTCCAAACTAACTCCTCTAAATAAGATTGGCTTACCCTCTAAACATTATGGCGCTTTTCTGTTGTATGTTGACGTGAAAATAGTCCGGAATCCCCTTTTGGGAGTCCGGAGTCCGACCGCTCAGCACTTAGTTGCCCGTATTTAGTACTGAGGGAAGGCCAAACAGCTGACAGGCGTTTTCAGTTGTGGTTTTGGCGATCGCTTCCGGAGCAACCCCTCGTAAATTGGCTAAGGCTTGGGCTACGTACTGGACGTAGGATGGTTCGTTCCGTTTACCACGCTTTGGCACTGGGGCTAAAAACGGGCAATCAGTCTCGATCAGTAAGCGATCGTCCGGTACGATTTTAGCCGATTCGTGAATTTGGGAGGCGTTCTTGAAAGTGACTATACCGCTAAAGCTGATGTAGAAGCCTAAATCTAGAAAACGTTTGGTTTCTCGAGCGTTTCCCCCCCAGCAGTGCATCACTCCCTTTACTGGCTTTCTTTTATCCCAAAAATCTTCCAATAGCTCGGCCATCCGATCGGCGGCATCTCGACAATGGATAATTACTGGCTTGTCAAGGGCGATCGCTATTTCCAATTGAGCTAAAAAAGCAGCTTCTTGAATACCTTGATTTCGTGCTTTATAAAAGTCTAAACCAGTTTCCCCGATCGCGACTACTTTAGCATCGGATCTAGCTAAAGACTCTATTTGCTCTTTGGTATCGGCTAACCACTTGTCAGCATCTAAAGGATGTAAGCCAACTGCAAAAAATACTTCTGGAAACTGATGGGCGATGGCTTGAATGGCCGGGAATTCGTCTGGTTCTACACAAGAATGCACCAGCCGAATCACCCCTGCATCTAGCCAGCGTTGCCGCACTGCTTCCAGTTCCGGCGCGAAATCATTAAAGTTGATGTGGACGTGGGTGTCGATCAACTGCATGGGCAAGGATAGATGATGGGGCGATTAGTCATTGGTGAGTAGGTGATAACGATCGCAACTAATCATTGCGATTATAGTTGTATGTTTTATCCTCACTGGGGAGGAAACTTCAGTACCCACCCCGTTTTCCAAGGTAGGGATTGATGGGAAGGATATGGCCTAGCCCCTGCCTCGCCATACTTCCCTATCCAAGTTAGCCTTAATCTTTGATGCCCACTTCACATCGTTCGGAGAAGTGGGTAATTAAGGTGCAGACCCGTAAAAAGTTTTACCGATCGACGATCGATAACTCGCCAATGACCGCTCGACAACAGGCTTAAGAAGCTGTAGATGCGGTTTGTTGGCGTTTTAAGGTTCTGGCCAAACGAGACTTTTTACGAGCCCCATTGTTACGATGTAAAACACCTCGCTTGACTGCTTTATCAATTTTGCTGTAGGCTGCGGCCATCCGTTTATTTACCTCTGCTAGCGATTCTGCGCTAGGATTGGCACCATAATTTTCGACAGCCGCGAAAAAGTTCTTCATCAGCGTCTTCACTGCTGAAGAGTAAGATTTGTTACGCAAACGGTTGCGTTCTGCAATTTTTACCCGCTTAATAGCAGATTTAGTATTAGCCACTGCTTAATCCCGAAGCAACTAAGATAAAAGTAAAATTCAAAATCCTGGAAAAACTAATATAACATCTATACTGACGAGGTAGCGATACCGATAAAAATCCAGGTTAAGCTAGAGAAATGAGAGAGGGGTTAATTTGCCATCTGCTTTTGGCATTGATGCGCTTGACCCGTTCTCTGGCAACGATAATTTCTTCCCACAAAAGATTCCGAGTCGGGAGACAGGAGATAAGTAAGGTTTCCGGTTACTGAATTCTCTAAGCCTGTATCCCAACTCCCGAATTTTGACAACTGACACCTGAATTCTGAAATTGGCATTCCTAATTCCATGCTGCGAATCATTACTCAGCGGACTGAGGCAGAGGCGGAATTGCGGCGTATCCGCGATCGCACTTCCACAGACCAAATTATTCACAAAGAAGCAACCGTTCGGGAAGTCCTACAGGCGGTAAAACGTCAAGGTGACCGGGCAGTTTTGCATTATACTGAAGAATTCGACCAACAAACCCTCTCTCCAGAACAACTGCGGGTGAGCGGCTCGGAATTAGATGCCGCTTATCAACAAGTGTCAAAAGAGTTGCTAGAGGCTATTCGGTTGGCCCGAACCCAAATAGAAGAGTTTCACCGACAACGAGTACCTAAGTCTTGGGTTCAGTTTAAAGATGATGAGGTAGTGCTGGGAAAACGCTACACCTCAGTAGACCGGGCGGGAATCTACGTTCCTGGTGGTCGGGCTGCCTATCCCAGTACGGTTTTGATGAATGCGATTCCGGCTAAAGTAGCTGGGGTTCCGCGCATTGTCATGGTAACCCCACCAGCTTCCCAGGTGCTGCGTCCGGAAGAACAAGCAACCGATACCCAAGGAAGTCCTTCCTCCAAAGGTAGCAATACATCTCCGGCACCAATTAACCCGGCAGTATTGGTAGCGGCTCAAGAAGCAGGCGTAAATGAAATCTACCGGATTGGAGGTGCTCAAGCGATTGCTGCGCTGGCTTATGGGACAGAAACCATTCCCAAAGTAGATGTCATTACCGGGCCGGGTAACATTTATGTCACGATCGCTAAAAAGCTAGTCTACGGCACGGTTGGCATTGACTCCTTGGCGGGGCCATCAGAAGTACTGGTGATTGCCGATGAAACCGCCAATCCAGTATATCTGGCAGCCGACTTGCTGGCTCAAGCAGAACACGACCCAATGGCAGCGGCGATTCTGTTGACTACTGATGCGGTGCTGGCACAAAAAGTACAGGCGGAAGTGGAATGGCAGTTGCGGGAACATCCCCGGCGAATACTGACTGAAAAGGCGATCGCACACTACGGTTTGATTGTAGTAGTTGAATCAAAAGCAGTGGCAGCAGAACTTTCCAACGAATTTGCCCCAGAACACCTGGAATTAGAAGTAGATGACCCTTGGGCAATGCTGGAATTGATTCGTCATGCCGGAGCGATCTTTATGGGTTCCTCCACCCCGGAAGCGGTAGGAGATTACCTAGCTGGCCCTAACCACACTCTACCTACCTCTGGTGCCGCCCGCTACGCTTCTGCATTAGGAGTCGAAACTTTTATGAAGCACTCTTCGATTATTAGCTACTCCCCAACTGCATTGGGGAAAGCAGCTAAAGCTATAGATGTTCTTGCTACCGCAGAAGGTTTACCTTCCCACGCAGACTCGGTACGGCTCCGTATTCCCAGACGAGAACCTGGAAAATAATACACTACGTTGCCTAAAACCTGTCAGAATTGCTGTTTTGCCAGCAACGTCGCAGACAAACAGGGACAATAGCTGTAGCAGCCTGAAAGCACGCTGGTAATAATTCAAGTCGCTAGTTATTAACGATTGAGGCAGATAGGAGCTAGAGAAGAAAGGATTAGTACTAAGCAGTGAAAAGTTTTGAGTTTTGAATCATCCACTCATCCAACTATTCACTGCCCGCTCCTAGTCCAAATCCTATAGCTAGCAAATATACGTTAACTGTTGAATACATCGATTCATCTCCCGTTAAACCAGGTTTAACGGGAGATGAATTGTGATTAACTCATCAACTGAGCGAAGCGGGAATTCCATGCTTGTGCTAAATTAGTGCATTGGTCGTTGACCAGCCAAGGCGATAAGGAAACGGTGGTAATTGTCTTTGAGGCAGTACCGTGTCTAAATAAAAACATGGATATCAGATGTATTTTGAGGAGGTGCGATCTGTGATTAAAACAATTCTGGTGGCCCTTGATAGTTCAGAGCTATCGGAGCAAGTGATTCAGACCCTAGAAGAGATTCAGTTACAACCAGCAACGAAAGTAATTCTTTCTCACGTCATTGCTCCCTCTGAGACTGATGTAGAATGGACTGCCGATCGACCTCATCCTAATTCTGAGGAACTATTCTACAGACAAATAGAAAAGCAATTACAGTCTTATCAGCCCAACCTCCCTTGTCAGAGCGAGCTAGAAATAGTGACAGGCGATCCGGCAGAGGAAATTATTCGCCTTGCTAATATTTACCAAGCCGATCTCATCTTGATCGGTAGTCGCGGGCTAACCGGTTTGAAACGGATTTTGCAGGGTTCTGTGAGTAGTCAGGTAGTGGAGAATGCTCCTTGTTCTGTCTTAGTGGTCAAGCCAAAATAGGAAAACTACTTATCGCTTGTAAAAAGAAAATTAAGGAGTGCAATTTTTCTTCCGGAAATGTCTGGGATTGGTTTTTGATGAATGAATAAGCTACCAAACAGCTTCAGACAAAGGGCAGAAGTTTTGATTGATTGGCGAGAACTGTAGCAGTTAATTTTTATATATAAAAAATTTTTCTTCGTGGTTAAGAGAATGTTATAACAAACAAAATAATTAACTTTTTGCTTAAAAGCCCGTAAAACGATATAAAAAGATGTATCAAACTTTATGATGTATCCACATCAAGATAAAAGTAAATCTAAAATTAGAACAAAATTTATATTTAACCGTCTATTATTAAGGTAAAAAAACCAGAAATTACCTAAATTATGGCGATCTGCGGTCAAAGATCAATCTTACTCGCTAGTGTGATATCAATCCTGGCAAGCCAAGCGATCGATGTAATTTATCCTAGCTTCCATCACACCGTGAATATAGTATCCATCGATTTAGCATTTAACTCAAAAGCTTTCGCGATCGAGCCGACAACAGGTATCCAATACACGCCACCTAACAGGGATGCACCTTCCACTACTGCCTCAGGCGGTACTCGCAGCCACGAAGGGCCGACTATTTTACAATCAGATGACGAATTGCCTCTGCGCGGTCCGGCTAGAAGAGATGATATGCTTCGGAGAACGCGAGGAGACGAGCTTCCGAGTCCTCCTGCCGCACCAGCACAAGCTCCCTCTCTTTCACAAGAATGTACTGAAAAATTACCGATTTTTCTCGTTCCTCAGGATCATACAGGGCAAACAACATCCAGTCGTCCCAAGTTTTACTGGTATATGGCAGATCCCGATCCGGTAGAGTTTTCCTTGAAAAAAGTAGGAACAGACGCACCATTATTTACTAACCGACTGACAATACCAAAGGCTGGCATAGTTGAAACAACTATTGGGCCCGATCAGCCTGAATTAACTGTCGGACAAGATTACTTTTGGTCAGTATCAGTCAACTGTCAGACAAATCAAGGTGTTAAAAAAGTCGCTGTCCAGACAGCGATTAGACGAGTTTCTCCTACCGCACAACTAACCAGACAGTTAAATAACGCGACTTCAGCACGCGATCGCGCTAGAGTTTATGCTCAACAAGGATTTTGGTATGATGCCTTAGCAGTCCTATCCGATGCTTCTCATCTTAGCTCGAATCAGCGTTCTATCCGACAAGACTTTTTCTCTCTTTTAGATCAAATTGGCTTACAAAACGTAACAGCTAAAGAACGAGAAAGTTTAGGGAATTAGTTACTAATTAATTGTTATAAAAGGTTATTAACCACTTTTTGCAGTTTGTTTCAATATCATAATTATGATGATTAATCGTCACAAGAAAATCTTAGTAACGAGCAGCATTACACTACTTTTTATTAATATATTTAGCGGCAACATACCGCCAAATCAGTCATTAAAAAAAATAGGTATTAACCCTGATTTTAATTCAAAAGCTTTAGCAATTCCCGCCGCAGCAACTAAAGGTATTGAGTATAAACCCCCCAGTCGTGGGGCTCCTTCAACTACCGCCTCGGGTGGAGCGCGGGTAGTTGATTGGCCACCTCCCCCGGAAGGTGGAAACAGAATTAAACCAGCTTTCTGCTCCTTTCCCTTGCTTGTAAGTTTAGTGCCTGAGAATCACTTTGGATTAACCACATCAGGATATCCTACATTTTTATGGTACGTTACCGAAAATTTAGCATCGGAAGAAATTTTGAGAGAAATGGAATTTGAGTTAAAGCAAGTGGGCAAAAATGAGCCAATATATAAAGATAAAATCCCAGTAGAAAGAAAGCCAGCAATAGTTCAAATACAATTACCTAAAAATAGTCCCCAAATGGTGACAGGGCAAGAATATGTTTGGTCAGTATCAACTCTTTGCGTTGCTAATGGGGAAATTAAAAAGATGATGGTTCAGTCTTCGATTAGACGAGTTGCTCCGACACCAGCGCTGACTAGACTGCTTGGTGCTGCTAAATCAGAACGCGAGCAAGCTAGTGCGTATGCAGTAGAAGGATTTTGGTATGATGCCGTAGCAACACTTGTTAAAGCTGCCGATCGCAATCCGGACGATCGCGCAATTGCCGAAGATTTTTACTCGCTGTTAGATCAGGTCGGATTAAATGAAGTAACAGCCAAAGTAAGGCAATAATTTAGGCAAAAAGTTTGTGGTAAGGAATTGAGTCCTCAAATTTAGAAAATAAGAAAGGACTGCTATTCCTTACTAAAAAAATTGATGGCAACTTGCTAAGTGTTTTGTTTCATTTGCAAAAATTGTTTTAACTGAAGCAAACTTACAGTTTGACCCAAATTTAATGGCAGTAAAGAAATACCTTCTAAACGCGACTGCACCCAACCTTCTCCCCAGTACCATTCGTGGAAACCGTCTATTCCCTGACTCAACAACAGACGCAGACAATTTGGTCGTGCCATTTCCACTTGATGCTGAATTGCTACTGGGCCAATCCAACTGGTAAAAGAGATTCCTTGAGAAAGCTGTTCTGGTAGATCAGGCGAAAAATTTTGTGTTTTTAGCCATTGTCTTAACAGATTCGGTTGCAACAGGCTATCTCTAATGGTTGCTTCAGAGGCTTCTACCTCTATTCGCAGATTGCTTTTTTGAAAAATACCCAACATATCTAAAATTTTGACAGCAGCAAGTTCAAACGAAATGTTAGCTCAGGTAGCAGCTAACGGCCAGTCAAGGGATTACCGACTTAAAATAGAAAAATAGAAGATGTTAAGAAGTGTAAGGTTTTGTTAATGGCCGATCAATTAATCCGCGCTACAGCAGCAGATGGAGGAATTCGTGCAGTTGGCGCAATTACAACCCGTTTAACGGAGGAAGCCAGACGCAGGCATCAACTTTCCTACGTAGCATCAGCTGCTTTGGGTCGCACGATGACATCTGGATTGTTATTAGCCTCCAGTATGAAGCGACCCGAATCGAGAGTGAATATTCGGATCAAGGGGAATGGCCCTTTAGGGATTGTATTTGTGGATGCTGGCTTGGATGGAACAGTCAGGGGTTATGTAGAGAATCCCGGTGTGGAATTGCCACCAAATGCGAAGGGAAAATTAGATGTAGGTGGAGCGGTAGGTCAAGAGGGATTTCTTTATGTAGTTAGAGATGTCGGATACGGTTATCCTTATTCCAGCACGGTCGAGCTAGTTTCCGGTGAAATTGGGGACGATATAGCTAATTATTTGGTGACTTCCGAACAAACGCCTTCTGCTTTAGTAGTTGGTGTATTTGTAGAGGGGGGCGAAGTAACGGCAGCTGGAGGAATATTAATCCAAGTTTTACCCAAGGCAGCCAGAGACGAAGCTTTAATCGAAACTTTGGAATCTAGGGTAGGAGCTTTATCAGGTTTTACTCCTTTGTTACAAGCTGGTAAAAGTTTGCCAGAAATTTTCGAGCAATTGTTGGGAGATATGGGGCTGGTGCAATTACCAGAGGTACAATTGCTACGCTTTCATTGTGGCTGTACTAACACTCGTTTTATCAGTGCTCTCAAGTTGCTTGGCGAAGAAGAACTGCAAGACATGATTGAAAAAGATGATGGTGCGGAAGCTACTTGCCATTTTTGTGGAGAAATTTATCAAGCTAGTAGAGAGCAACTGGCTAGATTGATTGTAGATTTAAGGGCTGAGTCCTGAAAATTTGGTTTGGCAGGAGTATTTATTAGCACTGGTTTAGATGGGATGTGGAAGGGATGTTCAGCAGAAATGGCAAAAAATGAGTAAAAAAGTTTAATTTTACTTTTTTGAGACGAACATCTGGAAAAATTAGCTAATTACTCGGCTATTTTCATCCTCAGCTTTGGTAATAAATCCTGGAAATACTGCTGAAAAATCATTCTGAAGCTTGCTGCTCAAATACCGCTAACGAAGGATATAATGCACGGGATCTAGCTTTTTTGGGAAGGCAAGGATACGATCGCAAAAAATATATTTTCGAGCCGAACCAGCCAAGCTTTGCCCAATGCACGATTATTTTGGTGTGAGCTATGAGAGAACGGGGAAATCCAGATCGCCGATGGTCTGCTGCTAAAGCTTCAGAGCAGGGGAATCAAAACCGATTTCCCATCCAACCACTGATTCCGGAAGCTTCAGAACCGCCGACTGTCGGTGCTTCAGTCTCTCCAGAGACTCCTTTAGTTAATAAAAAACCATCTTCTACTGAACTACCAATTTCTCAAGGAAAGCATTTAGAGGATAATTCTGTACAAAAATCAGGGCCAATTAGTAAGTTGAAGTCTTCCGTTCCTACTGAGTCACCTGCCAAGTTAGAACGCTGGTGGCGTAGCTGGCAGTTTTGGGCTGTGTTGGCTACGATAACGGCTGGTGGAGTGGGAATAACGGCGATCGCGCTGCTGCTGATGTTGCCAACGGTGCCAAATTGTCCGTCGATCTACTGGCCAACAGCTTCGGCATCTATGCGACTTTATTGCGCTCAGTTGGCAGCTAAAAAGCAAACGTCCAAGGATTTGCTAGAAGCGATCGCGATGGTGAAAACTTTACCGCTAGACCATCCACTCAGAAGTCAGGCTAATCAGATGATTAAAGAGTGGTCGCTAGAGATTTTGGATTTGGCGGAGACATCATTTAACGCGGGCAAGCTGAATGAAGCGATCGCGATGGCCAAACAAGTTCCGGCAGATGTACCGGCATACACTCTGGTAGAAAGCCGGATTAAAGGTTGGCAGTCGGTGTGGTCTAAGGCAGAAGGAATTTATAAAGAAGCGGAGAAGCAAGTGCGACAAGAAAATTGGTCGCAAGCTTTTCGGGAAGCTGTCCGCTTGTTATATATAGGCAATACTTATTGGGAAACTACTAAGTATGAAGAACTTAACCAACTGATCGTATCGGCGCGAGATGATGGAGACATCTTAGCTAGAGCGCGTAACTTGGGGAAACGAGGCGGACTGAAGAATTTGCTGGAAGCTGTTAAGCTGGCAGAGTCGATTAATCCTAAGAGTTATCTATATCAAGAAGCCCAAAAATCAATAGGTGAATTTGGGCGGGAAATGATGGATTTGGCAGAATCTCAGCTGCAAAATCAAAATATAGATGAAGCGATCGCAATTCTTCGCCAGATTCCGGCTCGTGCTAATTTGCAAGCTGAGGTACAAGACTTGACTAATCTGGCGGAAGCTTATTCCGTAGCGAAGGGAGGAACGCCGGCGAGTTTGGAACAAGCGATCGCGTTGGTGAAAAAGTTAAGTCCGGATCGGCCTTTGTATAGTAAAGGGCAAGACTTGATCGTTCGTTGGCAGCGAGAACTCGAAGATTTAGCACATTTGGAAAAAGCACGCCAACTGGCTCAACTGGGAACGGCTAACGATCTCAAGTCGGCGATTAAAGAAGCGCAACTGATTCCAGCAAATCATCCCCGCGCTCAAGAAGCGAAAATGGAAATCGGTCGTTGGACATCTCAAATTCAGACGATCGAAGATCGTCCTTATTTGAATCGATCCGATCAAATGGCAGTGATGGGTGATGAAACTTCTTTACAAGCTGCGATTGAAGAAGCCAAACAGATTGCCCCAGGTCGCGCTCTTTATGGGGAAGCTCAGGAAAAAGTTGCTAAGTGGACTGGTCAGATTCAAAGAATTCAAGACCAACCTTATCTGGATCAAGCAAGACAATTAGCTAGTAGTGGTAATTTGGTTGATGCGATCGCGATCGCTCAACAAATCAGACCTGGCAGGTCTCTCTCCGGTGAAGCACAAGCAGCGATTAGGAGTTGGCAAGGACAGATTCAAGCTCAACAGAATTTAGAAGAAGCACGCAGATTTGCTAGCCAAGCCACTCCAGATGCTTTGGCATCTGCCATTAGGTCGGCAAATCGAGTTCCTAGCTCTAGTGCTTTGCGAGCGGAAGCTGAGAACTTGATGAATCAGTGGAGTTTTCAACTGCTCTCTCAGGCTCAAGATCGAGCTACTTACGATATTGCAGGCGCGATCGCCATTGCCAGAACAATTCCTTCTGGTACTAATGCTTATGGAGAAGCAAGAGCGCAAATTGAGGTATGGCAAAATATCTTAAACCCGCCACCAGCACCACCGCCGCCACCTGCCCCCAGTCCGGCAGAACCAGTCATACCCTCGCCCAATTCCGCGCCGGAGCAGAGTAGCCCCATTCAAGATAGCGCTCCTCCTGAGGGCAATCCACCTGATAATTCAGCTAGCGTCGAACCCCCAGCAGAAACAACAGTTCCTCCTGACAATAGCAACACCAATTCGTTTTGATTGGCAATGGGGCATCGGGCTTTAAGAGTAGGAATTGACAACTCAGGACTGACAATTCCGAACGGTCGTCTTGCCCCCTGTCCCCGGCGGTCTTAATGATAAGTGTTTAGCCAGATACGCGATATCGCTCGCTTCCTCAGACCTTACC